>JAEYWW010000099.1 GCA_023428805.1 Armatimonadota bacterium
CATCATACTCAAATGAGATCACGAGGGACGCCAAGTCGCCATCCTGCTGGACAAACTCAAAATCCGGATCATCCTCAAGATTGACGGTCTTGATTGTCTGAGCGGAGACGCCCAGCCCAACGCGGTATCGATCGTTCAGGGGGCGATTGAAGTTGAACTGAAATCCTGTGCGCCGCTCATCAAACCTCGTGTCGTCACTATTTGAGATGATTGACGAGGTTCCTGAACCTGTAAAGTTGTACACAACCTTGCTGAAGAGCTGTGCGGAAAAGACGGTGTCCTTTGCGTCGTAGAAGCGGTTTGTGAAGCCGACCTCTGTGGAAAGTCCGCCGCCAACCGTTGACTGCGAGAGCATCACGCCAACGTTCTGACCAAACCCTCGGAAATTATTGTCGGAGTAGCTGAGGGTTCCGACCAGACGGCTCTGGGGGTCCAGCGCAACACCAGCCGAGATGCTGGCGGTGCGGGCTTCGGTGAAATCAACGTGCAGATCGTAGACTGCCGGACGATCTGTCAGCGCGGGTGGGGCGGGGACGATGTTCTCGAACCACTGCGTGGCGAAAAGCTCCTCCATGTCGCGTCGCCAAACGTCGGTGCTCAGAGGTCCGCCGGGCTTGGTGCGCATGATGCGCCGCACCGTTTTCGGGTTGGTCCGCTCCAGACCGGAAATGCGGATTTCCCGAACTCGGGGTTCCAAGATGCTGATGAGCAGCACGCTCTCATTGTCAGGATCTGGCTCCAACTGTTGAATCTGAACAAAAAAGCCCTTCTTGGTGTAGGCGTCGCTGATCGCCTGCTGGATCGGGCGGCCATTGCGAAGGTTGTAGATGTTGCCAAGAGTCTGATGCGTGGTGACAATGGCAGTGATCTCTTCGGTGGAGAGCACTGAGTTGCCGAGCACACGGACTTCGCGGACGACAGGATTCTCCATCACCTCAACGGTGACATCGACTTCGGAGGTTGAGACCTCTGTCGTGAGAATCTTCACATCGCGGAAGAAGCCGAGTTCAAAAATGCCCGCCTCATCCGCGTCTGCGTCGGTCCGCAAGAAGGGCTTGCCCTTCTGAATCCGCATCGAGGCAAGGATGGCATCTGTGTTGATGCTCTGGTTGCCCTTCACCACGATGTCACGCACGATCTGCTGTGTCTGAGCCATTGAGGCTCCGGCAAGCAACAGAGCGGCGGTCACAAATACTGCACGCTTCAAAGTCAATTGCTCCTGAGTTGCGAACGCAGAGTCCAGACGCATGTCCTCACTCTCCGTTATTTTTAGCCCTAGAAACGCCTCGCCCAATCAAGCGAAACCTTCCACGGCCTGTCTTGGTCCAATCCAATGCTCAAGCGAAAACGGCTCAAGACCCCTGTCCTGCTCGGCGGACGGTACGACAGTTTCAACTCATACTTCTGTCGGCCGAACGCAGGTTCCGAGAGCTGCTTCGAATATTGCAAGATCAGGCCCTTCGTGAGCGTCTTGCCGACGCGCAGGATGGCCTGGTCGAATGGATTATAGTCCAGAGTGATGTAGTCCAGGTGGATACTATCCGCGATTCCCTGAGTGAATTGCCTCGTCAATGTCGGAACCGCAATGCTGTAAAGCGTGTCCCGCAGAAATTGGTCGTCACGATCGCCAAAAGCGGTCTGCGCGAGAGTCTCCAAAAGCTGCCGCTGGCCAATGATGGCCAAGATTTCGTCGCGTGACAAATCTGGCGGATCGCTGTAGCCCTCGATGGCGATGCCGTCGGGATTGATCAGGTTGCCGCGGAACGTGAGATAGAGATCGTATGTTTCGTATTGGTCGCCAAAACGACGCGCGGTGGCCGTGCTGCGGCCTTCCAGGTTGATGTCCACTCGGAGCGGATCAGGGTTGCCCTGTTCGCCACGGTAAATCAGCAGAATCTCACCGCCTTCCTCAAGGGTGATGCGGCTGGTGGGCAATTCAAGGCGTCCGCTGTCGACGACCATCGGAGCGCGAACCTGGAGCGCGGAGAGCGGGCCGTTGATGTCGCCGCTTCCATGAATCCGCAGGTTGCCGATGGCCACCGAAACCCTTGAACCCTCATCCATATTGATGGTCAAGTGATCGAAATAGGGATCAATGGGCAGAGGAGCTCCTTCACCGCCCTGAGGAAACTCGGTCGGCAGCCTGAGGTCAACACCGCTCAGATCGACGCTTCCACCAATTCGCGGCTCCCGGAAGTTGCCCCGGATTGAAAGCGAACCGTTGGCTTGGACAGCGGAGGGATCGCTGGAGTTGGGCAGCCTCTGCTCGAGCTTGAACCGATCAAGAACAAGAGTGCCTGCGATCGTTGCCCGATCAACAAGGTCCTCAGCTTCGTTGCCTCCGCTCAAGATTCCATTCAGGCTGGCAATGAGATCGGCATTCGCTGTGCCGCCTTCCTCGCTTTTGGCGGCGGCTTGAAGAGTGACCCGCTCGTCCTGGACACCAACCCGGACCGAATAGTCCATGAGGGCGGTCTCCAGATTGTTGACATCGAGCCGATTGCCGGCAGCGAGGACTTCACCGTTGACGTGGAAGTCACCCGAGTAGCCAGAAGCGACGATTTCACCCTTCACCGTTCCGTCACTGGATTCATCCAGGCCGCCTCGGAAGAGGTCTCGGAATTCCATGATGGGGCGTTCGACAAGCACGAGTTTGGCGCTGGCTTCCTCGGCCCCCTTGGCCTTTGCATCATTTTCAAG
>JAEYWW010000117.1 GCA_023428805.1 Armatimonadota bacterium
AACAAGCGCGGCCCGCTTCAAAATGAAGCGGGCCGCTCTTGTTTTGTCTTCAAGCTTTGCAGAATTCACGAACAGATGTGGACATCTGCTCACAATCGCCTTCCGAAAACTCGCCCGTGCCCACGTACTCCTTCAGCGCGGCGTCAAGGCCATCGAAGGAGGGCGAACTCCAGACTCCCAGCGGCTTCTTCGCTGAATCAAGCTTGACCAGAGAGATGCGGAATCCTGCCCGGCCGGGAATTTCCTCATTCCAGTGCAGCCCTTTCTCAAGAAGATCGGGGATCGAGGTGAAGACCCCTGCGATCTGCGATCGTCCGTTCTCGTCAACCTGTTCTGTGACCCAATAAATGCGGCGAAACTTCATTGTTCCTAGATTTCCTTGCGGTTCCTGAGAATACCCCTGCTTATGCCGTCCAAACAAAGGGTTCGGCGTCCGTCAGGACCCTTCCGTGCTTCTGAATATCGCGGAGCATGTGGTCCGGCAAGGTGAACATGGCGTGATGGAACCGGGGAGTGTAGTAGCGGTTGGTCACGCCTCGGGCCGCCAATCTCTCGGCAATGATCTCGGGGTTCAGCTCCAGTGGGTCATGCTTCTTGCTGGCGATGATGAATCCCCAGTTGGTCATGAAGGTCGTCACGCCAGCCCAGTAGCCGCGCACAAACGGGAATTTGTCCTTCAGACTCTCCAGCGTAGTGTGGATGCAGGAGAAGCATTCGGGATAGGTTTCACTCACCGCGCCGGACTGGAGGACAAAAACTCCGTCGTCGCTCAGGGCATCAAAGACGTGCTCGAAATACTCCTTGGTATAGAGATAGAGCGCGGGGCCGCCCTCGACCGGGCCGGGCAGGTCGCTCAGGATGACATCGTAGTTGGCCCCCTTGTGGTCCTCCACCCATTTGCGGGCGTCTTGATGCACCAGCGTCGTTCGTGCATCCTCAAAGGCCCCCTGATGCCACTCCTCCATATGCTGCTTCACGAAGTCAATCAGTTCTTCGTCAAGGTCGATCATGTGCGCTTCCTTGACGGTGTTGTGCTGGAGAGCCTGCCAGAGTGTCGCGCCTTCACCCCCGCCGCACACCAGAACCTTTTGGGGGTCGGGGTGGACTGTCATCGCCGGCTGAACCATTCCTTCGTGATAGACATACTCGTCCAGAAGACTGCTCTGGATGCGGTAGTCGAGAAAGAGAGTCTTGCCGAACACCGGAAGCTCGGCAATTTGATAATCCTGGAACTTGGATCGGCCCACGGCGAGCATGCGCTCAACCGTGAAATGCCAGGTGACGGCTTCGGTGAAAGTCTCGACGATGAAAACGCCTTCGGCCTGGGCGAACTTCAGCTTCCCGCTCATTGGAGTCCGGGAGAATACCGGCGGAATTCACATTCCGATGGGGTCTTGGTCCGGCAGGTCATCCCGCCAGCTCTCATAACTGTCGGCGAGCTGCTCTGGGCTGAGAATCTGACCATTCTCGGCTTGCAGAAATGTGATTCCGATCTCGTTGAGTTTGGGCGCATCCCTGCGAATCAGCGGGATGCGGCGGATATACATGTCCGCAGTCAAAGTTTGATTGACGCCTTCGGGATCCGCCTCGTAGAGCCAGAAGTTGTTGATCAGCAACGAGACGGGGACGGAGATTCCATCCGGAGTCTTGGTCATGGAGAGGGAAAGCGTGGTCTGCTTCCCTGCTTGATCGACCAGGACGACTTCGGATATCCCATGACCAGAATTGAGGTCAAGGAGTTTCTCCGAAACAACCCGCCGGCCCTGCACGATGGGGGAGAGCACTTCGCGCACCAGCCTGTTCTTCTGGTCATTGGAGAGAGGCTTGCCCTCCACATCCAAAACCTGATAACGGCTGATGCTCCTGCCAGAAACAATGCTCCGGAGGAGCCCGCTTGCCTGCAGGGAAGGAATAGTCGACCGCCACCACAACAATCCGGCAATGGCCAGCAGGGTTGTGGCGGCGGGGATCGCCAGCCAAATCCAGAGCTTGATTTTGCTCAAGTTGGGGCTTCTCAGCGGTTCACGCAGGTTTGATATTTCTTGGTCTCACCTTCCGCCTGTCCGCAGATGCCGCTCTTCTCATAACGCTGATAGAACGTCTCGTTGGTGTTGATGCAGCGGAACTGGATGTACTGACAGCAGACGCCGCGCGTCGGAGTGTGGCAGCCGTGGCCAATCATGTCGGAGAGTTCGCAGGGCAGCGGATCGCTTTCACAGGCGCCTTGCGCCGCATAAGCAACCCCCACGCCGAGGACCGCACAGAGAAGCTTCACGGCAGCCATCCCGCCATTCTTCTTCGATTTCTTGTTGTTCATGTTTTCCTATACCGATTGAGATAAGTTGAGAATCAAGTGTCAAAAAAATCAGTCGTGCCACCAGGCTGGAAAGAAGGGCAGCTCCGGTCGAGATCGAGTCTTGACCGAGCCGTCGATATAGACACCGATGCCCAGTTTTGGGTAGGCGACCATATCCATGGTGGACTTGGAGTTGAAGGTGAAGTCTGCGAGGAGAATCACATTCCCATTCACACCTTCGGAGTAACTCTTCCATTCATCCCAGAGGTTGCCGCCTGGGGACGGGACATAGTAGAGATAGTCGGTGAAGGGGAACATCGGGCCGCGTTGAGTCACCCGCAGATCCTTGCCCTCCTTCATCCTGATGTCATAGAAAGCCTGTCCAAATGGCAGGGCCATCTCATCGGGAGTTCCCGTGGGCGCTCCTCCTCCGTAGTCCTCGCGGTAGAGGTTGATGATGACGCCGTATTGACGGAGGTTGCTGATGGTGGTCGCCTTTTTGGCCGACTCCTTCGATTTTGCGATGACGGGGAACGTGATGGCCGCCACCACCGCAATGATGGCGATGCAGATCAAAACTTCGATCAGAGTGAAGCCCCGTCTTTTCATCTCAGAAAACTCCCCCGGTCGTCCGGTGTTGATTCTGCATCAAGAACCTTACCATCTCCTGACAATCGATACAGTCTTGGTCGAACCGCAGCTTTGAGACTCTCGAACAGCTTCGAGTCCGGAAGCATCACGTATTGATATCTCTCAGGATCGGAGGTTGGGGGCGCAGTCGGCTGGATGCGCTTGTCGAGCAGCATCAGCACCCGATCATAAGATTCCTTGGACTCATCGCCCGGCGCGTAAGAATTCGCCGAGCACTGCGAACAACTGCCCATCGCCACGAGGAGCACTCGGTCGTCCGGTTTCAAACCTTTGAAGGAATTTTTGAGTTCGGGCCTCTTTGACAGGTCCATGCCGCGCCCGTCGGAGGGATAACCAAATCGCCCAAGCTGGCTCTCTGCATGATCGGAGAACCTCAGCATATTGGGAGCCAGAAACGCGACGGCAATCACCGGAGCGGCAATGCTCGCAATGCTGATTCCCAGAACGCGGTAGACGTTTGACATGGCGTATCCCAAGGGTTGCAGAACAGACGAACACGATCCGATCTCAGGCCCTGGTATTTGTACGAGTATTGTAACTCAGTATTTACTCATGTCATTGGGCCGATGAGAAAAAAATTCTCATCGGCCCAAAATTTTTATGCGGAGGCGGGGTTAACCCTTAACTTCGCTTTCAATTCCTCGTCGCACAACGAGGAATTTGATTCGGCCTGGTTTGAACCTTTCGCGAAGCACTTCGACGGCTTTTTCCACATAAATTGTGCCGCCGCAATAAAAAAGGTCCACGGCGGCATATCCGTGCTCGGGCCAGGTGTGGATGGTGTAGTGAGATTCCTGAATGATGACGGCGCCAGAAACTCCCCAAGGCTTGAACTCGTGGAACGAGTCGGTGACGATGGTGGCTTCGCTCGCTTTGGCGGCATCAATCATCGCAGTTCCAACTGTATTCTCAAGCTCAAGAGAGGCTTTGTCACAGTCAAAAAGCTCGATGAGGATATGACTTCCCAGGCTGGGCTCTTCATTGGGAACCATGGGCAGCCCGGAAGAATCCCTGCCGAGCCAATCTTCAAACTGGGTCGCATTTTCGGAGTGCAGCAGAGTCCAGCCCGCGAGCTTCTCCATCGGAGGAGCAACGGCTTGCTTGGGTTCAGATTTTTTGAAGAGTCGGCTGAACCAGCTCATTCGGCCCTGGCTCAAAGGCACGACAGCGGCACCCACAATGGCGCCCACGATCAACATTCCCGCGTTCAACTTTCAGTTTTTCCTTTTCACTTGCAGAGTCAGGTCTGCCGCACCCGGCAGAAAAACCCCAGAACAGCTTCGGTGTTGCCTGCAAACGGACCAACCCGCCCGACTCAAAAAGAAGACCGCCGTACCGTAAACGCACCTGTCCTCAATTCCAGTTCTCCGCATTCATGCGCGGAGACAATCTTCACCGATCGGCGCCAAACTCCCAGGAAAATCCCGTTCGTCGCGAGGCGCAGATGAATAGAGTACCAAAGTTTGCGCCATGCTGCACGCAACCTAATAAATGAGGACTTTTTTCAACCTGATTCCGCAGAAAATATGGGGCTTTTTAGGAATGTGTTAAGAGTTGCTCGTCAACAAGCCGGCCGTCATTGATCTTGACAATGCGATCTGCGCCTTCGAGCATCGATGGGTCGTGAGTGACCATGACGAGCGCCCCCTCGCCGCGATGCTTCACAAGCAGGCGCATCACCTGCATCCCCGCTTCGTGGTCAAGCGCCGCCGTCGGCTCGTCGGCAAAGATTGCTTTTCTGCCCCCCAAGAGCGCGCGAGCCACGCAGACTCTCTGCCTTTGACCACCGCTTAACTCATGGGGAAGCCGGTGCAGATGTTCGGACAAACCGAGGTCTGACAAAAGATTCTTCGCGTCCTCATCCTTCTCCTTCCCTGGGGTGCCAACCAGCACATTCTCCAGTGCCGAAAGATAGCCGATCAAGTACGGATACTGGAACACAAATCCAAAATCCTTCAGCCGAAGATTCGCTCTTTCTTCGTCTGAACGACCGTGCAGGGACTTGCCTTCGTAGATGACCTCGCCCGATGTCGGATTCTTGAGGCCGCTCAGAAGATAGAGCAGCGAAGACTTCCCCGATCCACTCGGGCCAAGAATGCCGAGAAACTCCCCATCTTTCACTTCAAGACTCACATCCTCGCAAGCGTGGATTTTTCGTCCATGATCGAAGTAGGTCAGCGAGGTGTTCTGCGCGGAAATCACGCAAGCCTCCTCTCGACGATCCCGACCGGATCAAACCCGCGAAATTTGAAGATGATTGTTCCGGCCGCGACCGCCAAAATCGCCATTGGCACAGGAATGGTATAGATGAAAGACCCCATATCAGAAATGTCGAGCGCAAACGCATTCGGGTCCATGAGCCTTGCTTTAACGATCAATAAAAGCCCAATGCCGCAGGCGATTCCGAGCACCCAGCCACCAAACACAACCAGGATGGTTTCCAGCATGACTCGCCCCAGCATCTGGCGCTTTGTATATCCCAATGCTTGAAGCAGTCCGAACTCTTGGATCCGCTGCGAAAGATAGATGTTGATGAGCATCCCCATCATGAGCGTGATGACGCAGACGAGCGTGCCGATGACCACATTCAAGATGCTGTAGAGGATGCGGAACATCGAATCGGTCTCCTGCTCCAGCAGATGCCAGGCATAGGGCCGCGCCTGCTGTCCCTTGAACGCCTCCTCGGCCCAAACCCCCATCGCATCCTGATCGCTTTTGTTCTTTGCGAATACAAGAAGCACATCAATGGGGGGAAAGTGATACGCCTGGAAATACTCAATCGAAGTCAGCATCATCCAAGTCTCCGATTTGATCACGCCGACAATCTTCACTTCCAGGGGGGAGAAGGCATTCCTCTCCTCCGGGCCGAGGATGGTGTCGCCCATCTTCTTCTTCAGGTTGCGGAGAATCGGTTCGCTGACGAGGATTTCCGGCTTGCCGGGTTCGGGGAGCCGCCCGGTCAGCTCTCCTCCCCCAATTCGCTCGATGTAGTACTTCATGTCGGGTTGGCTCAAACCCAGAATCACGAAGGGCCAGCCTCCGACAATGCTCTTCACCTCGCAGTCATCAGCGCGTGCGGTCAGGATGCGGTCGATCTCGTAGGGACTCTCCTTCTCGATCTTTGCGCGGATGAGCGGCGTCTGCTCCGCATCGCCTCGCGGGGTCATGCCCAGATAGTGGCGCGAGTATCCGTAGATCGTTTTGATGCTGAGCGGGATCGAGTTCATCAAGGTGACAATCCCGAGGATCAGCAGAACCGCCAGCACGATCACTCCCATCAGCGGGAGAGTCTTGTTCGCGTTGCGGACAAGATAGACGGAGGGCCTCAGCGGATCAGCGATGGCGGCGGTACCTCAGGAAAACTTCGTCGCCCACCGGCAGAACTGACACAAGAGTGAAGCGGAGGAGATGCTCCTTTTCCAGCGCATCCCCTCCCGCGATGGTCGGGATGTCCCGCCCCAACCTGATCTTGGGAGCCATTGTGAGAAAGATTTCGTCCACAATATCCAGCGTCAAAAGGGAGGCATTCAATTCACTTCCCCCCTCGCACAAGAGCTTTTCAATGCCCAGCTCCTTGATCTTGGTCATCGCCAGCGGCCAATCGACTTCCGATTCCCCACATTCCAGCTTCGGCACCGTTGATTCCACGCCAGAGGTCGTTATGAGGCGAGCCTTGTCCGGGGCGTCGGTGAAGAAATTGTGGCCCGCATCGACCTTCCCGCTTGCAGTCGCGCAGAAGCGCGAGACATGCTTGGGAATGTTGATTCTCGGCGTCGCGCGAAGGGTTCCTGCACCGATCAAAACACCATCCGCCATCCCTTCCAGGGCGTGCATTGTCGCCTGATCCGCTGCGGAGCCCAAATGCACGGGTTCATTGCGTCCACCGGAGAGGATTTTGCCGTCGATGGTGCTCACCATGTTGATGAACACCATCGGACGATCTGCGGGAGCGGGCGGGAACTCCAGATCTTGGTAGACGCTCTCGGGCATTACAGTTCGAGTTCTTTGCGGATGGCTTCGGCCAAAGTGCGGGTCGGCTGCTCGGCATACTTTTCGCCGCCGATGAAGTAGGTGGGCACGTTGTAGACCCCCGCCGCATAGGCTTCGTCGTCGAACGGGACGATCTTGTCTTTGTAGCGTCTTTCCTCCACCGCTCTCCGCAGGTCATCAGCATCCATCAACCCCTCCGCAAGCTCGCAGATGACATCGACAGAATTGATCTCTTTGCCCTGCTCCCAGAAGGCGCGGTACATCCTCTCATTGAACGCATCGAAGACGCCCTGAGTCTTGGCGTGTTCTGCGGCCTGCAGAGCATTGTGCGAACGCATCTTCTTCGGCTTGTCAACCTTGGGGATCACAATCCCTTCGGCGGCAAGCGCAAGGTCCAGGCGGCTGGGAGTCGGAGCGCGGTTGGGATTCGGCGCGGCTGCGGGCGCAGGGGAATCCGGCCATTCCAATTCTTCGGGCATCAATTCGTAGCCCAGCCAATCGAAGGTCACACCGAACTCTTCGGACAAGCGCTTGGTCTGACTCAACGCGATCCAGCACCAGGGACAAATGTAATCGTGAGCGACCGGAATGACAAGGCTCATGTCCTCATTCTGACGCCTGGAAAGGAAGGGTTGTGGTCAGCAATAGAACCAATGAGACCCAAAGTTTCAATTTTTTCTGAAAACTTCTTCCTGATCGCGGTATAAAGCATTTGAGCATGAGTGCGGCGGTCGAAAAACCCTGGCAGGCAGAAGGCGAACAGAAACGTGTCGCCGTCCGCAATCTGTTTGCGGACATCGCTCCGTCGTACGACCTGCTGAACACATTGATGAGCTTCGGCCTGCATCACCTTTGGCGGCGTGATGCGGTCAGAAAGCTTGACCTTCATCCCGGCGACTCGGTGCTGGATATCTGCTGCGGAACTGGAGATTTCCTCCTCCCGCTCCGGAATGCGGTCGGAGACAAGGGGCACGTGGAGGGCCTTGACTTCTGCTCTCCGATGCTCGCCATTGCCGAGAAGAAGGTGAAGGGCCGCGCCCGTCTGACGCTCGGCGATGCGACGCACCTGCCCCATGCCAGTGGATTGTTCGATGCGGCGACAGTCGGGTGGGGACTTCGAAACGTTCCCGATCTTGGGGCCGCGCTTCGCGAAGCCAACCGCGTTCTGAAGCCGGGAGGCAAATTCATCTGCCTCGACATGACTCAGAGCGACAAGGGAATTGGGAGGAAAGCCTTTGAAGCCATTGTGCCGATCCTTGGCAAACTCTTCGGCAAGACGGATGCCTACGCCTACCTTCCGAAGTCAACTGAGAAATTTACAGACAAGATCGGGCTGGCCCAAGCCATGCGCGACGCCGGTTTTGAGAAGGTGGATTACAAGAGCCTGTTCTTCGGCAACATTGCGATGCACTGGGGGGTTAAGCCGTGATTTTCGAGAAGGTCCGCTCCGAAGTCCCCGCCGAATTCCTGGCTGATCTTGCCATCTACGTCGGCGAAGTTGAGAAGGTTTTGGAAGAAGAGTGCGGTTCGGCCGTCTCCCTTGTCGAAAATGTCAACCTTCTCACTCTTCAAGCGGGAGGTAAGAGGCTGCGGCCGATGCTCGCCTACTTGTCGGCCTTGATTTCCGGTGAATCATTCGACCGTGGTCGCGCGGTCAAACTCGGGGCGTGCCTTGAGATGATCCACATGGCGACCTTGATCCATGACGACGTGATTGATGATGCCGCCACACGTCGAGGCAGGCCGACCGCGAGTTCCGTTTATGGAAGCACGGCCAGCATTCTCTCCGGCGACGTTCTGCTCTCGAAAGCCATGCGCATCCTCGCGATGGATGGCGACCTTCGGATCATCCGCCTGGTCAGCGAGGCCGTGGTCGAAATGGCCGAAGGCGAGGTGATGGAGCTTCAAGTACGCGGAAACTTCGACCTCGACGAAGAGAAGCACATGCAGGTGCTCCGCATGAAGACGGCGGCGTTCATCGAGTGCTGCTGCCGGGTCGGAATTCTTCTCGCGGGAGGTTCTGAAAAGCTGGAGATTTCGGCGGGCCGATACGGGCATCACCTTGGCCTTGCCTTCCAAATCGCCGACGACCTGCTCGACTTCCGCGGCGATCATGCCAAGACCGGCAAGCCTCGGGCAACTGATTTTCGAGAGGGGAGCGCGACCCTGCCGCTGATCTACCTGCGCCCATCTCTGACCGAAGAGGAGATCGCGTTCACGCGGCGCAAGTTCGGCAACGGCGTGACCGATGACGAGATCGACATGATCGCAGGCTGGATGGATGCGAGGGGCTCGTATCAGCTTTCCGAATCGGAAGCGCACCGCCATGCGGATGCCGCCGTCGAAAGTCTGGGTTCATTCCACGATACACCGGGCCGCCATCTTCTTGCGACCGTCACCGACTATGTGATCGCCCGCGAATCGTGATGAAGCTCGCTATTCTCGATCTCGACGGCACCGTTTATCGCGGCTCCGAGCCGTGTCCTTACGCC
>JAEYWW010000196.1 GCA_023428805.1 Armatimonadota bacterium
CCTCGATGGTCTTCAAAAGCGCATCAAACGCCTTGGCCGAAAGATCATGGACTTCGTCGATGATGAAGACTTTGTAGGGGAATTCGGCAGGCTTGTATTCGCTGGCCTCCACGATGGATTCACGCACCTGCTCGACGCTCGATTCACTCGCCGCATCAATCTCGATGACATCCATCGCGCTGCCATCGGCGATTGAGATGCAGACTTCGCATTCGCCGCAAGGCTCCCCGTTGCTGATGTTGGGGCAGTTGATCGCCTTCGCCAGCAGGCGGGCGGTCGATGTTTTCCCGGTCCCGCGCGGCCCGGTGAAGAGGAAGGCGTGAGCCATGCGCCCGCTGGACACCGCATGACGCAGAGTCTGGATGACGTGCTCCTGGCCCACCAGATCGCCAAATGTCTGGCTTCGATATTTTCGGTAAAGAGCGATATGGGCCATGAATTGAAGTTGGAAGGAGGAAGACGCCGGGAGTGATGCGTCGCCCGGAGAATTGACTTACCGCTGCTGCGATCAAGCCCTGACGGGGTTCACCAACCTGCCGCCGCGCAGTTCCCGGCTGTTCCGCTGAACGGAACAGCCAGAAGGCGCCTTCCTTTTGTCCTAGTCGCCCGCAAGACCGGGCAACTTGATGATAGCCCCATCGCCCACTGCCGCGCCACGATCCTGGTAGCCAGGAGTGCGCAGAACCGGAGTTTTGCGGGACCATTCGCCCGTGCGGGTGATCTGGTCTTTGCTGATTTCCAGCCTTGCGAAAATCACGCGCTGCCCCTCTCGAATTTCTTCATTGAGGAACCGCTTGTCGGTCATGCCTTCACCGCTCCAGCCAAAGCGATCCTGCATGTGGTGCGCGCCGCTTCGCGGATTGTAATAGAACTCGATCACGTAGTTCTTTTTCGCGAACGGATACATGCGCGGATCGCGGCTCATGTCGATCTTGCGGTTGAACCGCTGATCGCGCACAAACAATTGATCCTGCATGAAGGTGATCCCCTTCGGAGGGTCGAGTTGCACGGCGGTGCCTGCATCCCAATCCATTCCTCCCGGAACTGAGTTGGGATAATCCGAATCCTTCAGCACAATGCGGACACGGGTGCCGACGGACTGAACGCCCCAGTTTCCTTCCACCTGGAGGACCTTGTTGCTGACCACGGACACCTTCGCGCCAAAGTTGACATCGAAGGGCGGGCGGGTGTCGTATGAACCTGACTCAAAAGTACCGTCTTTGCGCTGCTGTGCAAAGTAGCCGCGTTGAGTCATGCGCATGACAAGGCTGTCCAAGTTCGCCTCGATGGTGTCTCGGTTGCTCCGCGCCATGATGTCATGGGGGCGATCCTTCATGTCCTTGGTCGCCCGATCCAGAAGCGAATGGAGATACTTGCGAGCCTGATCCACCTGACCGTCGCGCTGATAGATGACATTGAGGAGGTTTCGACGGGCCGGGATCATATCCTTCTTGGAGTTCGCCGTCTCCATCTCCTTCACGGCCTGACCATAGTCGTCGTCGATCTTGTGGTACCAGAGCCACCCCGTCTCGAAGAAGAGTTCGTAAGTTTCGGAGTTGTTCCGCGCGCCTTCCTTCACCAAAGCGAGAGCTGATGGGATGTAGCGCCTGTCCGAGCGAGATTCCTCGTCCGTGAAGTTGTAGGCCATGTGCCAGGTGCCCGTGGCATAGACATCGATCTGCTTGGGGTCGAGCAGAGTGACAAGACGCACAAGCGGCAGAACCGCATCGTAGTTGCCGTTGTCGAAATAGCTGTCCGCCTGAACCCAGAGAATGCCTGCGACCAGTTCGCGGAATCCCGTCAAAGACGCCAGCAACTGGTCGGGCGAAAGACCCGAATAGTCACCCTGCTGCTGGGTGTTGTAATCCTTGTTCCACTTGGGGAAAATCATCCCCTGCTGCAGGGCGGCCTGACCAATTGCCAGGGCGCCGATTGCAGCAAGAAACGGGGCGGGCTTCATCTTCATCGGATCAAACCTCGCGCTTGTCGAAGATCAGGATGCCGCCAATCAACAGGATCGCGATATACATCACGGCATACACGGTGAGAACTGTGTAGTGCATTCCCACGCCCCGAATCTCCTGCGCGGCATTCGTGAGCGGGTTGTTGATATCGAAGTCTTGGAAGTTCGGCACCAGCGAGTTCAGCAAGGTGGCGAGGGCCTTCATCGAATCCGGGAGGCCCTGGTTCTCCTTGATCGAAGCCAGCAGGGAGTTGAAGAGCGAACCGACCAGATAGGTGCCGCCCGAGAGGAAGAAGTTCACAATCGGCGAGGCGAAGGTCGAGAAGAAGATCGAAACTGCGGCGAGGAGCGACATCTGAACGAAAGTCAGCATCGGAGCCTGGATCAGCTTTGTGATGTTCTCCGAAGTCGCATTTTCTCGCTGCATGATGAAGAACACCGCAAGGAGCGTGATCGTCATCAGGGCCATCATCAGGGCAAGCGCGGCGACCGCGCCAAAGTACTTGCCAAGCAGGAACTGCCAGCGTTGTACTGGCTTCGAAAGAATCGTGTAGATTGTGCGGCGCTCGATCTCGTTCGGGATCAGATAAACCGTCAGAACAATCGCGATCGCGGCGCTGGTGATCTTGATGACACCGAGAGTCAAGTTGATCAGAACCGTCAGTTCCTGCCGGGCTGAGAGAACCTGGAGACCCGGAGCGATGGCCAGGATCAGGACGCCGATCAAAAGAATGATCAGAAGAACGCGACGGCGGATCGCCTCGCCCAGCGTCGTCGCGGCAATCGCGATGATCGGCCTCACGCCTTCACCTCAGGAGCTTCTTCGTCGGTTTTCTTGTCCGTCATGCGGCTCATCTTGCGGCCCTTCGCCGTGTTGTCTGCGGCGACGGATTCGAGGAAGAGGTCTTCCAGTCGGATGCGGCGCGGGATGATGCTGACAATCGAGCCACCCGCAGCGCGGATTGCGTCGATGACGGCGTTCGGGTTCTGGTCGTCCGGCATGTCGATGATCACTCGGTCGCCATGCTGGGAGACAATGTTGTCGCCCTGACGGAAGGCTCCGGTCGTAGCTTCGGTGACTCCAGAAGCCGTGATCTCAATTCGACCGCCCGCAAGAAGATCATCAAGACTTCCCTGCTCGACAATCTCGCCCTTGTTGATGATCGCCACTCGGTCGCAGATGCGCTCGACGTCGCTCAATTCGTGGGAGGAGATGAAGACCGTCTTGCCTTCATCGCGGAACTGGAGGATCAAGTCGCGGATTTCGATGTGGGCGATGGGGTCGAGACCGCCGGTCGGCTCATCGAGAAAAAGCAGCTTGGGATCGTTGAGCAGGCTCTGCGCCAAGCCGACGCGCTGCTGCATTCCCTTGGAATACTGCGAGATCGGACGGTTCATGTCGTTGTGCAGGTTGACCCGTTCCAGCAGGCGGCGGCAGTGCGCGTCGTCCTTGATCCCGAACAACGAGGCATAAAAACGCATGATTTCGAGTCCGGTCATGTGCTCGTAGTAGTACGGCTTTTCCGGCAGGTAGCTCAACTCCTTGTGAGCCTGAATGTCACCCGCCTCCTTGCCGAGCACGAAAGCTTCTCCGCTGGTTCCATAGATGATTCCCAGCAGAATTTTGATCGTCGTGGTTTTCCCAGCTCCGTTCGGGCCGAGAAATCCGAAGATTTCACCCGGCTCGACCTGGAGATCCAGGTGGTTCACGACCGTAGTTTCTTTGCCGCCCCGCTGCTTGTAGCTTTTGACGAGGTCGCGCGTTTCAATGGCAAGACTCAAAACCGATAAGGCCTCCAGAAGAATGCGCGGTGAGTATATCCGGTGGCCCCATGCCGGGACCCGGCATGGTCACCGCTGACATTCAACGCGGGGATACCTTGTTCCGTGCCCGGTTTTACAAAGATTTTGCGGCGCGGATGAAAGCGGTCATTTTTTCATGGCTTTTGACCCCGGGTTCCAGTTCTATCCCGGAACTGACATCGACTGCGTAGGGGCGCACCTGCTCAATTGCCTCCCGGACATTTTCGGGAGTCAGACCGCCCGCCAGAATCACGGGATAACGCCAGACTCGCACGATCTGGGCGGCCAGGTTCCAATCAACCTGCTCCCCCATGCCGCCGTAGCCATTTGAACTGAATGCGTCCAGCAGCAGGGTTTTTCCCGGATTCGCCCGCTCCAGAACAGAGTCCAATGTGTCGTCGCTTCTCAACCTGACCGACTGAATCTGCGGTCGAACTCCCTTCCAATCAGCCCATTCCACCGCCTGAATGTGCGAGAACACCCCTGTCAGCAATTCGGGAGCCGGGCCGAAGACGGCAATTTTGGGAGTGAAGGGAGCAACGCCATGCAGGAACAAGAGGTCATCTTCACGGCTAAATCGCGGGCTCGTCGGCTCCAAGACAAAGCCCAGCGCATCCGCACCAAGCTGCAGGGCCGCCTCCACATCCTCCCGTCTCCGCAGACCGCAGATCTTGACTTTGGTCACCAGGACATGACCTCTTTCACGCGACTTTCAATGTCTGGAGAAGAGCAGAAGGCGGTTCCGATCAAAACAGCTCGCGCCCCGGCTCGGGCAGCCCTCTGAACATCGTCCGCCGAATGGAGCGCTGATTCGGACACGATGAGGGCATTGCTTGTGATGCGGCTGACCACTCTTTCGGTCGTGGAGAGGTCGACTTCAAAAGTCGCCAGGTCCCGGTTGTTGATCCCGATGAGGTTCGCGCCCAAAGCAACGGCGCGGTCTGCCTCCGCTTCATCGTGCACTTCAACCAAGGCATCCATCCCCAATTCCCACGCGATGGCCTGCATTTGATGAATCTCCTCGTCAGTGAGTTTGGCCGCAATCAAGAGAACCGCATCCGCACCCAGAGACCGCGCTTCGTACACGTGGTAGGGAGCAGCCGTGAAATCCTTGCGGAGAACGGGCAAACCCGACGCCTGACGACATAAATTCAAGTTTTCGGGCGATCCTTGAAAATATTCAACATCAGTCAGGACGCTGAGGCACTGCGCGCCTGCATCTCGATAGGACTCCGCGATCTGCTGGGGGTCGAATTCAGCACGGATTGTCCCCGCGCTCGGACTCGCCTTCTTGACCTCGGCAATCAGGCTCACCGGCAGGGAGCCGTTCAACAGAGCCTGACGAAAGCCGCGAACCGGAGGCGCGTCGTCGGCACGATGACGCATGTCTTCCAGCGAAACCGCCGCCATCTGCTGGTGAAGCTGCTCGCGCTTGCTCGCAAAGATTTGGTCAAGAATTGTCATTGATGCTTCTCAAATCGTTTAGAATCTGCCGGGCTTTCCCTGATTCTACGGCCTGGATGACCAGCTTGGCGGCCTGTTGGAAATCACCCGCCACACCCGCGAGAACCAGGCACACGGAAGCATTGGGAAGGAACGCGAGAAATTCCTTTGATCTCGCATCCGAAATCCCGCGCTCGACCCGCAGAGCCGCCTCGCCGGCATTCGCGGGCGCATCGATATCTGACTCGGCCAAAGCATTGAATCCAAAATCCTCGGGAGACATGATGACCGGACTGATCGCTCCTTGCCGCAGATGGAAGCCGGCTGTCTTGCCGCAGGGTGAAACCTCGTCAAGACCGTCGTGGCTATGGACGACAAACGCCTCCTCGCACCCCAGAAGCAGAAGAGCGTCCACCATCGGGCGCATCAATTCTGGAAGATAGACCCCTATGAGCTGCCTGCCTGCTCGGGCGGGGTTGAGAAGAGGTCCGAGCTGATTGAACACCGTTCTCACTCCCAGTTCTCTTCGCACCGGCCCAATGCTCTTCAAGGCAGGATGGAATGCCGGAGCGAAAAAGAAGCCGATTCCCGTGGAGCGAAGACAGCGCTTGATGTAGTCCGGGTCGGACGACAGAGAGATGCCCAGGGATTCGAGAAGATCGGACGAGCCGCACGCGCTGGTCACGGCCCGATTGCCATGTTTTGCGACCTTTGCTCCCGCCGCCGCAGCCAGGAAGGACGCTCCCGTTGAAAGGTTGAGGGTTGAGCGCCCGCCTCCTGTGCCGCACAAGTCGATCAGATTTTCTTGATCGACGGAAATCTCAACCTGCTGGCTCCGCAGATGGTCGACAAAACCAGCCAACTCTTCGGCTGTCGCGCCACGCGCCTTCATCGCGGCCAGAAAACCTGCTTGATGAACTGGCAAAGCCTCTTCTGCAATCAGATCGTTCATCACAGAAGCTGCCTCCACTCGTGTGAACGATGGGCCAAGTGCGGCGCGCTCAATCGCGGCTGGGAGCATCGTTCCCATTTTACAGGTGAGCCAACTCTTCTCCGCAGGTAACATGGCGAAGGAATGTTCGGAGAGTTCATCCCTCTTCTGGTCCTGATCGCTTTGGCCGCCGTGGTCTGCACCGTGATGGTGCTCGGCAGCTGGCTGCTCGGACCCAAAAAGATCACGCCCTACAAGGCTGATCCATATGAGTGCGGCGTCACGCCCTACGGCTCCGCCCAGGAGCGCTTTCCGATCAAGTTTTATCTCGTCGCGATCCTCTTTGTTCTCTTTGACATTGAGGTCGTCTTCCTGTGGAGTTGGCTGACCGTCTTCAAGAACCCGCCTGTTCCTGCGGAAATGCAGCTCCCATTCCAGATTTTCTCGGGGGTGATTGTTGGAATCTACATGCTGCTGTGGATCGTCGGCGACTGGTATGCCATCAAGGTCGGCGCGATCGACTGGGATGAGGCGACCTCGCTTGCACCGGAAAAACTCATTGATTCCGTCGCCACACCCCGCTCTTCGGAAGCCGCGCCTTCGACACGCATTCCGGTTGCCGGAGGCGGACAGTGAGCGCCGAAGCGGCGGAAAGGCAGGACGTGCTCCTTGTC
>JAEYWW010000225.1 GCA_023428805.1 Armatimonadota bacterium
ACGGGGCGGCGTTCGGCGTGCAACTGACCTACGTCAACCAGCCGGAAGCGAAAGGGCTGGCTCATGCCGTCGGCTATGCCAAAGATTACGTGGGTGACGACGACTTCCTGCTCTACCTGGGAGATGCGATTTATGGCGAGAGCCTGGCGCCGTTTGTCAGGCAGTACCAAGAATCAGGCGCGGTGAATCTTAATCTCGTCAAGGAAGTGGAAGACCCCCGGAGATTCGGAGTCGCCAATGTGACCGATGGACGCATTGTGAAGTTGGTTGAAAAGCCCTCCCAGCCGGAGTCCAATCTCGCGATGGCGGGGATGTATATCTTCAGCCCCAAACTCTGGGAAGTGCTTCCCGATCTTCAGCCCAGCGGCCGCGGGGAATACGAGATCACCGATGCGATTCAGTTGATGATCGACCGGGGAGGGCTGGTTGTGCCGGGCATCTATGAGGGCAATTGGTATGACACCGGCACACTCCCCTCTTTCCTGGAAACCAGTCAATTCTTGACAGGCGGCGAGAACCTGATCGCCCCTGATGCCGACATCCAAGCGGAACTCGGATCGAATGTCGTGGTCGGACCGGGCGCGAAAGTCACGGCAACGCGTCTGGAGAACACAGTGATTCTCCCGGGAGCGGCGGTTCACTGCGGCGGCGAGATCAGGGGAAGTGTGATCGGAGGCAACGCCGCGTTGGATTCTTCCGCCATCGATCAGATCATCTGGGGCGGGCAGGAGTAGCCCCATGGTGCAGGATTCCGTGCCTTGGAGTGCGGCGAGAGATCGCCGCTTTCATTTGCGGCGGAGCCGCCCTCTCTGTTCTGGATCGAAGAGCGACAGGCCGCCTCCGGCGGAAATGAAAGCGGTCATATCTGACCGCACTCCATGTGCCGGATGAGTTTTGCGAAATGGTGCGATATACTCGCACAGCGCACCGCCAGCGGCGTCGGGCGCAGTCAACCCATGCTTTCCATGCTCTTGGCCGCGATGATTCTGCAAGACTCCGACCCCAAAATGTCAGGCAATCCTGTTTTCCCCGGCTGGTATGCCGACCCCGAAATTCATCTGTTCGGGGACAAGTACTACATCTATCCCACATATTCCGACCTCTACGAGAAGCAGACTTTCTTCGAGGTCTGGTCGTCTGACGACCTCACCAATTGGAAGAACGAGGGGCGGATTTTGGATTTCAAAGATGTGCCTTGGAGCACCAATCGGGCCGCGTGGGCTCCGACGGTCACGGAGCGGAACGGCACTTATTTCTTCTATTTCTCAGCCGGTGACGGCGCCGGAATCGGGGTGGCGACGAGCAAAAGTCCGACCGGACCGTTCAAGGATGCCCTCGGCAAGCCGCTGATCAAGGAGTATCACCACGGGGCGCAACCGATCGACGCACACGCCTTCATTGACGACGACGGTCAGGCTTATCTCTACTATGGCGGCTGGCGCCACGCCATCGTTGTCAAGCTGAGCGACGATATGCTCTCGACCGAAGGCGAGTTCAAGGAGATCACGCCGGAGGGCTACGTCGAAGGGCCGTTCATGCTGAAGCGAGGCGACACCTACTACTACATGTGGTCCGAAGGCTCGTGGGGAGATTCCACGTATGGCGTCGCCTACGCCCGGTCGAAGTCGCCCCTCGGGCCATTCAAACGTGAAGCAAAGATTCTGCAGACTGATCCCAGTGTCGCCAAGAGCACGGGGCACCATTCGATTCTTCACCTGCCGGAGAACGACGAATACTATATCGTCTATCACCGCCGCCCCCTGGAAGAAGATCACCGCGATCATCGGGTGACCTGCATTGATCGGCTCTACTTCAACGAAGATGGCTCGATCAAGCCTGTGCAAGTCACCCGAGAAGGCGTCGCGGCCCGTCCCATCAAGAAGTGAGTTCTTCGGCGGACGGCTTCCCGTTCGGATACAGCTTCTTGTACAGCAGGTAGCTGTGCAGGACGGGGTAGAGCGCGGAGATCAGCACGATTCCCAGCGTCCACATCGGATCAAGGCCGAATGCGAGGAGGATGAGGCCAATAATCGCCCCGCCCACCATCAGCTTTCCGGCGAGACGGTGCGTGCTGTGCCAAACCTCGTCGCTTTCCAACGTCCAAGGGGTTCGTACTCCCATGAAGTAGTTGCGCTTGGCTTTGCCCAACACATTTCCCATGATGAGGAACAGGATCATCATTCCGAACATCAAGGTGCGCACCATATCGAGCGGGCCGAGGGCGGCGCGCGTGATGAGGTACTGCATGAAAGCCAGGAACCCGAGCACGGCGAGCGCCACCGTATTCCATGCCCCCTCAAACGATTCGATCCGAGCCCTCTTGGGCGAAATCACCGGCAGCAGCCCCATCAACAGCAGGAAGACAATCTGAGCTCCGACACCAAACCAAACTCCCGACTCTCGAGAGGACCATCCATCCGGCTTGCCATCCAAACCCCAATGAGTGGTGATGGTTGCCGGGAGTTGGGGCAGTATCCAAAGCGAATACGCAACTGTCGCCGCGACAATCAAGCCTCCACCAATCCAGATCACACGATTCTTCATTTCCTGTCTCCGAAGACATCCATCAGAAACGCGAGCATGTCCTGCATGACGGTCGTGTTCACGCTGTAGATGAGCTGCTTTCCGTTGCGGCGCACCGACACCGCATCCGCTTCCTTCAACACGCTCAAGTGGTGCGAGATCGTGGCTCCGGTCACATCGAACCGTTCCGCAATCTCCCCCGCCGTCATCTCCCGCTCGTTCAGCAGCTTCAAAATCTGGCGCCGAGTAGGATCAGACAAAGCCTTGAACACTTTGTCGCCAATCATTTAGATGTCTATCTAAATGACGCGATGGCGAGTGGTTGGGTTTCAAGGCTAGGCCCTCCAATCTCAAACTCCCCTGGCAGGTGAGGGGGCATCGGACGGCCTCCGCAGCCTCGTAAGTGCGGGGCATCTTCGCTTTGTTTTGTGTCGGGGGCCCTGAGTTGCTTGTCGCCGGCCCAAAGTCGTGTGTCGCCGGCACTTTGTTGCTTGTCGCCGGCCCAAAG
>JAEYWW010000244.1 GCA_023428805.1 Armatimonadota bacterium
AGGTTGCGGATGATGTGCGAGGGAGCGCGCTTCAAGATTTCGTCGCGGATTTCGTCGGACATCACCATGAGTTCATGAACGCCGGTTCGTCCCTTGTATCCCGTCCCCTTGCAGGTGTCGCATCCAGCGCCCCGGAACAGGGTGATTTCGCCGCCTGTCTCGACGCCCAGATCATCTGATACCGGGAAGCCGCTTCGAATCAAGCTTTCGCGGCTGGCCGTGTAGTGCTCCTTGCAGTTCGGGCAGATCGTTCTGAGAAGGCGTTGGGCAAGGACTCCGATCGTCGCGGAGGCGATGAGGAATGGCTCGACCTCCATGTCAGTCAGTCGGGCAGTCGCGCTCGGCGCATCGTTGGTGTGGAGGGTGCTGAAGACGAGGTGGCCCGTGAGAGCCGCTTCCATGGCGATGGTCGCGGTTTCCTTGTCGCGCATCTCGCCCACCATGATCACGTCCGGGTCTTGGCGGAGCATGGCGCGGAGGCCGGCTCCAAATGTCATTCCTGCGCGGTTGTTGACGCTGCACTGGTTGATGCCCCCCAACTCGTACTCCACCGGGTCTTCGATGGTGATGATGTTCTTCAGGCCGTCGTTGGTCTGGTTCAGGAGAGAGTACAGGGTGGTGGATTTGCCGGAGCCCGTTGGACCGGTGACGAGAACGATGCCATAGCTCCGGTTGGCGAGGTCTTCGAGAATTCTGAGATTGTGGTCGAGGAAGCCGATCTTGCTGAGTCCGACGTTGATGCCTGACTTGTCCAGAACGCGCATGACGATCTTCTCGCCATAGACAACTGGCAGAGTCGAGACGCGAAAGTCGTACTCCTTTCCATTCACGCTGGCGGAGATGCGGTTGTCTTGTGGCGCGCGCTTTTCCGCAATGTCCATGTTCGCGATGATCTTGAAGCGGGAAGTGAGTGGAGCGATCACCTTCTTGGGAAGGCTCATCGCGTCGATCATGACGCCGTCGATGCGAAATCGCACCCTCATCCCATCCTTTTTGGGCTCGATGTGGATGTCGCTGGCGCGGTCGCGGACGGCCTGGCTGATGATGAGATTGGCGAGACGGACGATGGGGGCGTCTTCTCCCAGCTACCGCATCTCCTCCTCGGACATCTCTTCGTCGTCCGGGTTCGCGATCAACTGCATGTCGCCGACGAAGTCCTTGATGACCCCTTCGATCTGGCTGCTGAAGGTGCTGTCCGCCGCGCAATGTTCAGAGAGAGCCGCCGCGACATCCTCATCAATCGCGATCATCGGCTCGATTTCGAGGCCGGTGGTGAGGCGAAGTTCGTCGATGACAAAGACATCCAGCGGATTAGCCATCGCCACCACGAGGCGGCCTTCACTCAGCTTCACGGGGAGGGCTTTGAATCGCTTGGCGAACTGCGGGCTGACGAGGTCGAGGGCTTCGCGCTCGGGAACGATGTCCTTGACATCAAGATAGGTGATCCCCCAGAGCTTGCCGAGGCAGCGGACGCGGTCGCGCTCGCTGATGAAGCCCATCTCCACCAGCACCCGCGCAATCGGAGTGTGCTCTCCGATTTCCAGCTGTTTATCAAGGGCCAGATGAAGCTGATCTCGGGTGATCAGGCCCTCTTCGACAAAAACATCTCCGTTGAGCATTCCCTCGCCCTACGTTTAGAGATTGGAATCTATTGACTCCTTCCACTTGCTAGGAATACGGGGTTCTCGCGCGCACCGCTACAATGAATCATGGTTGAACGGATTCGAGAGATGTGCATTGCGCTGCCAGAAGCCACCGAGCGCCTGAGCCATGGCGAACCCACATGGTTCGTTCGGGACAAGAAAGTGTTCGTCATGTTCGCGGATCATCATCACGATGATCGCGTCGCGGTTTGGCTTCCTGCCCGCGCTGGCGTCCAAGAATCACTCATCTCAGAAAACGCGTCACGCTACTTTCGTCCTCCCTATGTTGGGTGCAGGGGCTGGATCGGCATTGTTCTGGATGGCGAGGTCGACTGGGATGAGGTTCGAGAGTTCATCAAAGACTCCTACCGCCTGGTCGCCCCCAAGAAGCTTGCCGAACTGGTGTGATGCCTATGCTTTTGGCGCAGGATTGAACCCGGCGTACTTGTCGTACTCAACCAATTCATAAAGTTCCTTGCGCGTGACCATCCTGTCCATCCAGTCCGTCTGGGTGCCCGTTTGGAGAAGGTCGCCGTAGAACTCGCCAAGCGTCTTGAGCATGACACGCAAGGCCGTGACCGGGAAGATCACGATCTCGTAGCCCAGCTCCTCAAATCGCGTTGCGGAGATCAAAGGAGTCTTGCCAAATTCGGTCATGTTTGCGAGGAGAGGTGTGTCCGGAATCGCCTTGCGGAACTCGGCAAACTCCTCTTCGCTGATCAGGCCCTCGGGAAAAATGCCGTCGGCTCCCGCGTCGGCATAGGCTTTTGCCCGCTCAATCGCCGCATCCAATCCATCCACGCCACGGGCGTCTGTCCGGGCGAAAATCATGAAACTGGGATCGCGCTTGGCTTCAACCGCTGACTTGATCTTGAGTTCCATATCGCCTGCAGCCACGAGATCTTTGCCATCCAGGTGCCCGCATCGCTTCGGCATCACCTGATCTTCCAAGTGAATTCCCGCGAGCCCGGCGCGTTCCATCTCGATGACGGTGCGGCGAACATTCCAGACATCTCCGAAGCCCGTGTCGGCATCGCAGATGATGGGAACTTGAACTGCCTGGCAGGCACGCGCGGCCACTCCCGCCATCTCGTCAAGAGTGATGAGCGCGATATCGGGCACGCCGAGCAGGCTGTTGGTGATGGCCCCGCCGCTCAGATAGACCGCCTTCGCACCCTGCTGGACCGCCGACTGCGCCGAGATCGGGCTGAACGCCCCCGGCATCACCACCGTCCCCTGCTGGATCAGATCGCGCAGAGACTGCCCGGGCGACGAAAGTGGTGGCTGGATCACAGATAGAAGTTACCGCAGCCAAGTCTCCCCGCCATCGGTTTGCAGGCTTTAGCCCGCACAAACCTGCTGCTGTCGGATTTCCCCGCGCTTTAGTGCGCCGCATCGCGCATGGCTATCGAGCGCAACCAAAGGCTTGCACCTCGGGAGAGGTGCACCACCGGGAGGGCGCGCAACGCATTCCAAAGCGCAACATGAATGATCGCGCGCTCTATGTAGTGCGGTCAGGCATGACCGCTTTCAATTCTGCCGGAGGCGGCCTGTTGCTCTCCGGGCGAAAGCAGGAGGGCGGCTCCGCCGCAAGGGAAAGCGGCGATGTCTCGCCGCACTCCAAACCTTCGCGCATGCAGCGCGACGCGGTGGTGCACCTCTCCCGAGGTGCAAGGCTCCCCGGACCGCTCCGCTTCAGCGGGGCTGTCGGATTCCCGCACTTCAGTGCGAACCTACAACCTTCATCGCAC
>JAEYWW010000248.1 GCA_023428805.1 Armatimonadota bacterium
CTACAAAACGCAGCACGGCGCGGGCCCGCGCACAGAGGTTGCCGATTCTGGTCGAATCCGCGTCTGGTTCATTTTCACGCAGGGAGCCATCCACCATCCCCGTGATTTCGATCTGACGCGGCTGGAGGCCGTATTGATCGATCATCAATTGGGCGTGATCGACGCTCGCCTGAGAGCTGATCTTGTAGGGGAGCATGAAGACGTGGACATTCTCCGGTCCAAACGCCCTCGCCGCCAGCGCCGCGCTGACCGCTGAATCCACTCCGCCGCTCAGCCCCAGAACCGCCCGCGTGACGCCCCGCTTGCGGATGCACTCATCGCGCAGAAACTCGACCAGCCAATCGGCGATCAGACCGGGGTTGATCCTCAACCACGCGTCATCGGTTCGCGTCTCGGCTCGGACCACAGGAAGCGGCATGGCGTGAGTTTACTTAAGGGACCCACGGACCTCCACGCCACTCTCTGCGACAATTCCGCGTCGGTACAAGAGATGAGCGAATTTGCGACGTTTGGCGCCGGATGCTTTTGGGGAGTGCAGCAGATTTTCGATCAGGTCGATGGCGTGATCGCCTCGCAGGTCGGCTACATGGGAGGATTCAACGAGAATCCAACCTACAAGCAGGTCTGCACCGACACCACCGGGCACGCCGAAGTCGTCCACGTCGAATTCGATCCTCAGAAGGTGTCCTTCAGGGAGTTGGTCGATCTTTTCTGGCGGCTCCACGATCCCACAACGCTCAATCGCCAGGGTCCCGACTACGGCTCGCAGTATCGTTCAGTGATCTTTGTTCACTCCGACGAGCAAAAGCAGATCGCTGAAGAATCCAAAGCCGCCCTTGATGCGAGCGGCAAGCTCGATCGCAAGGTCGTCACCAAAATCGAGCCCGCGCCCGCCTTCTGGCCCGCCGAGGACTACCACCAAAAGTACTTCGACAAGCGCGGAATGGGCGGCTGCCACATTCTGCGGGACTAAGCGCGATGCCGATCTGAGCCCATCCGAGTTCGGATGGGCTTTTCTTTGCGTAAAAAGTCGAGGCTGGGCTATACTGCCTGCGTCTCTTTTCACCTCTCCACCGTCTCTTATGTCTGGCAAATCCCGAGATGACTCCCTTGCGGAGAAGCGTTGGCTCGAAGCCCTTGCAAAGGGCGACCCGTCGGCGTTGGGCGGCCTGTACGAAATTTATGGGGAGAAGATCTTTCGATATGCGTACCGGATGCTGGGGAATCGTTCGGACGCCGAGGATGCGACTTCGGAGACTTTTCTCCGGGTTCTGCGAAGATCGAATGAACTGAGGGCCGATGGAGCCTTCCGCACATGGATCTTCCGCATCACTCGAAATTTGTGCATCGACAAGATGCGCCAGCATAAATTGTTGGAGCTTCCGGGAGATGCGCAATATACTGGAACTGAGGAGAAGACGGCGCTCAAGATCACTGTCCAGCAGGCGCTCAACGAGCTCCCGCAGGAGTATCGCGAACCGTTGATCCTCTGCGACCTGGAAGATCAGTCAGCCAAGGAGGCGGCTGAGCTTCTTGACATCAGTGTCCCGGCCCTCAAAAGTCGGCTCTATCGCGGAAGAAGAGCCTTGAGGGACAAGCTGGGAGGCAGTCTGGAGAAAATGAAATGAACAGAGACTTCTATCAGAAGTTAGTAGACCTGTACGCCGGTGAGGAGCTTACGGAAGAGCTTTCGGCGGAACTTGAAGGAGCGGCCAAGAGCGATCCGGAACTCGGCCAGGACATGACTTCCCTCCGGAAAACAGTGGACCTGCTCCATGCAGACCACGGAATCCAATTTACGGAGGCTTCGCGAGAGCGCATCCTCCTTCAGATGCAGATGAGCGGCGCCCCGATTGAGACCAGTTCTCCCGAACCGGCGCAGTGGCAGTATCATCTGCCCATCCCAAGCTAATTCGAGAGTTCTAGACAGCATGAAGGCTACTGTTGCACGCACTGATTTGAATGCCGCGCTTGCCATCGCCGCTTCGGCGAGCAGCGTGCGCGCCGCGCTACCGGTTCTGACATCCATCCGAATCGAGGCCGCCGAAGGCGGTCTGACACTGGTGGGATGCGACGGCGAGATGTGGGGTTCCGCCACTGCGCCTGCCCGGGTTGATGAACCGGGCGCGGTCTGCGTGCAGCAGCGCCTTCTTTCCGACATCGTCAACGCCCTCGGGCCGGGCGATGTCCTGCTGGAGATTCAGGGCACGTCGCTCTACATCCGCCACGCGCACAGCGAATACAAGATGCTCGCCCTCCCGGCGGATGAGTTTCCGGAAGTTCCGGAAGTCGAGCCCGTCAACAGCCTCAATCTTCCCTACGGCGAATTGCAGAAGGGTCTTGATGGCGTCACTTTCGCCGTCTCGGATGATGCCGCCCGCGCGGTTCTCACTGGCGTTCTGTTCAGCTACGATGGCGAGACTCTGACCCTGGTCGCCACGGACACTCACCGCCTGGCCGTCAATCGAATTCATCGCGAAGGCATCGGATCACCACTCACCGCGATCGTGCCGAACAAGGCTCTGCGTGCCCTCAAGAATCTCAATGTTGGATCAGACGAAGAGATCAAGGTCAATTTCGATGACACCCGCCTCCTGGTGGATGTCGGAAATGCCCGCATTGTCGCGCAGCTTCTGACGGGTCAGTATCCCAACTGGGAGCGCGTCGTTCCCGCCGAGCACACCCGAAGCTGGATGATGAATCGCCAGGAATTTCTCGGAACCATCGACCGCGCCCTCATCCTCGCACGCGACAGCGCAAACCGGGTCCGGTTCAAGGGCGAGGGCGAGACGATTGTGGTTTCTGCCCGAAGCGAGGACAAGGGAGAAGCCAAAGACGCTCTCACCTGCGTCAGCCGCAACGGCGACCTGGAAATCGCATTCAATGGCCGGTACCTGAAGGATGCCCTGCAGGCGATGGGCAGCGAAGGCGTCTCCGCCGAGATGACCGAATCCTCCCGCCCCGCCATCCTTCGGCCCACCGAAGGCGGCGAAGATCACTTCTGCGTGGTCATGCCGATGGCGATTGGCTAAATTGGCTTCAGCAATGACCTCTTGTGAATTTCACAAGGGGTCATTTTTATTTGTTGGCGACCAAACTTGATCGAATTCTTGAGCGGAAATCGGCAATCTTTGATCAGCAGAGTCGGACGAGTTTTCCAACCATTCTTGTTTCCAGAAGCCCTCCCAGACAGCGTGCCAATCTGTCGTGCGAATAAGATCGTCTTCTTCCGCTAGTGCCTGATGGAGTACAAACTCAGCAAAAGCCTTTCTTTGAGTCTGATCTAGCACGTGATGCCATCTCATCTTATAGTCAATGTATTCGACAGATTTCAACCCCGTCACAGGATCATCTAGAACCTTGGCGCCAAAGTCAAAATGGAATGCTAGCCCGACATCTTCATCGTCCAGTTCTAAGGTCATGGCCGCAGGCAGATAGTATCGAAATCCTCTGGATCTAGATAAGCCCAAGCATCATTCGGAATATCAAAGTCAAAAGGCGGTATATCGATGAGTTCTTCCCAAGTTTGATCAGTATCAAACTTTCCAGCTTCCAGATCAGGCAGCTATGGGTAGTTGTCAATAGCCTCTGCCTGATGACAAGAGAGCGTTCCTTCACGAGTCACTCCTGCGAACGCACTGAAAATCAAAGATCTTACGGCTTCCTTTGTCATGATCGTGTTATATGCATGGCATAGCCATCAGTCGTTTTCCAACCTGTCCGATCCCAAAC
>JAEYWW010000339.1 GCA_023428805.1 Armatimonadota bacterium
ACGTGATCCGCACGGGCTTGGAAGAAGGCGAGACGGTGGTCAGCCTGGAATACGATGGTGAGAACCTCTACTGTGTGACTGGCGACGCTAATGGGACGACGGAGAATAATCGGCTCCTGGCAATCAACCCCACCAACGACTTCAACAACGACAACTTGTGCGACAACGGCTTTGTTGAGATCGCTCAAGCGGGGACAAATCGCAAGTTCACCTCCGTGATGCTTCCACCGATGCCTTCGATCGTCGCCGCAGAATATGCCCCGAGATTGAACGCCACCTGTCTTGCGTATCGAGAGCGTGGTTTGGGAATCGGAAACATTCGTGTGGGATTGAACAGGAATGGCTCACCCTTTAACTGGACAGAAACGAATGATGAACTGGACTTTGAAGGAAACGTGGCGGATTTCACGGCCAACAAATACGGCACCGGCAGCATTTTGATGACGTTCCCCACCTCCGCATTCACCGGGATCGGATTTGTTGTCGCCAGGACTCCGTATCGGACTTCCAACGACATCGAATTCTCAGATGCCGAGCAAGGCCCTGCCGGGTATGAGCCGCGCGCCATTGCCGTGACCGAAAATGGCATTATGGGAGTGTTGCTCGTCAACGGCAATTCGGCGATGGTTCAGACCTTCAACCCTGACCTGTCAACAGCCGCATTGCATGACAACGGAGGAGCGGGGTTCACCGTGTCGGGGCAGACGCCGATCAATATTGCTCCCCGCGGCAATGCCAGCTTCGCAGTTCTCTTTGGCGGTGCCGACAAGGGCGCGTTCATTTCGCTCAATGCCGCGACTGGAGCTTCGACTCCGTCCGGCAGCTACACAATTCCAAGTGGTGGCGCGGGCATCACTATGACTCCTCTGGACATCCGGTTCGACACAAGTCTCAGGGCCATCTTCCTGAATGTCGGCATGGAGCCGAATCAGAACCTGTTCCGGCTGGACAGCGCTCCCGCAGGTGTCCGAACGTTCACATCGGGCACTCCGTATCGCCGCGATGAGGTCGGAGTGGGAGGCGAAAGCTCTCCTGGTTATCGCCAGCGTGCAATTGGCCTGACGATGAACGGCGACACGCCGATGGTCACGATGATGGGATTGTTTGGCGGCGACGCCACCTTGTTTGAACCGGCAGATGATCAGCAGATTCCGGGATCGGGCAAGGTGTGGACGATGGGCGGCCCCAACTACAGCTACACCAAGTCTTCGTTCCGAATGGCACCGGGCTATGCACCGCTGGACTTCCCGTTCTAAGCAGGCTGGCAACTCATACTCGTCATACAAGCGGGGGGCGTGCGACTGCACACCCCCCGCTTGTATGGAACTATTTTAGCTTCGTTGAATCCAACTTTGGTCTATCAAGTCTTCTCTGTCAGAGACCTCTTCATCCATAGAGGAGGTTGACGATGTTCTCCAATCCCTTGGCTTTCGCAAGATCGCCCGCAGTTTGACCTCTTGCGTTTTCTACTGAGGGATCGGCTCCGACGGCGAGAAGGAGCTTCACGATGAATTCGTTTCCAGCTTCGGCAGCCGCATGAAGCGGCGTTCCGTAAGCGGTTTCAAGTCGGGCCAACGAGGGATCGGCTTTGAGCTTTTCGGCCAGCTTGTAGCCAAATCCCCACGAGGCCATCACCATGACCGCGAACTCGCTCGTGCGGACGCCGAACTGCTGGTCGCGCACGTCATTCGATGCCCCGCGCGCGATGAGAAGATCGACCAGCTCCTGATTCTCGGAAAAGTGCGCCCAGGCAAGGCAAGTCGCGCCAGAATAGCCCCGGAAGTCAGGATCGGCTCCCTTTTCGAGAAGGAATCGGGAAGCTTCCAACTGACCATTTCGACAGGCGATATAGAGCGCGTCGGAGACTTGATCTTGAGGTGACTCGGGAGGGCGGGGAAGGGCGATCCCGTTGTCGTCGAAGCGGCTGCTCCCGGTTTGGCTGGCATTCTCGATCAAAACGCCATCCTGCCAAAAGCTCCTCAAATGCCCCATCAAGCCAAGTCCAGCGGCGCAGAAGAGATCGGGCTTGTCGCCCAATTCCACGAGCTTGAGAGCGGCGTCGGTGGACCAGCAGGTCAAAGCCCAGGAAAGCGGAGTGTGAGCCGACGACGCATAGCGCAAGGTGAAATCCGCCCCCTTCTGCACCAGGAGTTCGACGATGGCAGGGCGATTCTCCTCGGCGGCGCAGTGGAGCGGCGTCTCGCCTTCCTCGAAAGCCAAATTGATCAGTCCGGGAGATTCGTCAAGCAGCTGACGTACAGGTTCAACTTCGCCGTCTTGGATCAGGTGTCGAAGGAGGCGAAGCTCTGCCGCCTGCTTCAATTTCGGCCAGCTCAAGAAGCCATATTGGCGGGCCAGTGCAAGCTGAGCGTCGGAGAGAGTGGAGTGCTTGTCAGACGCCTTCAGGTCTTTGGCCTGTTTGCGGAGCTGCTCCAAGTTGGGGCGGCTCGGAAGCTCGCCCGGGTTGGGGTTTTTGTTCATGTCACCTCAATGCCTCAACCGGTGGCCCGCAAACCGGCGGCATTTTGGTGTGATGTCGCCACGTGAATCAAAGAGAGTGGGCTCAGCCCTTCCCGCGGACCGGGGTGCGCCTCTCGCGCCACCCCAATTATAGTGCGGGAAATTACTTCCGCACGAGGGACTTCATGATGAAGAGCACATTGGCGGGACGCTCGGCGAGGCGCCGGGTGAAGTAGGGATACCACTCGCCCCCATAGGGGATGTAAATGCGGACATTGAACCCTTCTTTGAGCAGCCCTTCCTGCAGGTCGCGGCGGATGCCGAAGAGCATCTGCCACTCGAACCGCTCGGCGGGAATCTGGTTCTCTTTGATGAAGGGCTTGAGGGCGTTGACAATGGATTCGTCGTGGGTGGCGAGGGCCGGGTAGTTGGTGTGCTGGAGCATCTCCTTCGCGCACCAGATGTATTCCTCATCCACCTTGGCCTTCTCCTGGTAGGCGACTTCCGGTCCCTCCAGATAAGCTCCCTTGACCATGCGGAGCCGGCACCCCAGCTTGTTGAGCCGGGCCACATCGTCTCGCGTTCGGTGAAGCATCGATTGAAGCACGGTTCCGGTGATTGGAAACTCGCCGTAGACCCGCTCGATCATCTCGATGGTCCGCTCGGTGTAGGGCGATCCCTCCATGTCTGCGCGGATGAAGATGCCGTGGGGAAGCGCGGCGGCGAGCAGCTCGCGGAAATTGGCCTCCGCCTTGTCTTCTCCCTGATCCAAGCCCAGCGCGGTCAGCTTGATCGAAATGTTGATCTTGTCCTTATGCGGGCTCTGCGCGATCCGTTCGATGATTTCGATATAGGCGCGCTTGGAGGCATTCGCCTCTTCAAGCGTCGCCACGTTCTCGCCGAGCAGATCGAGGCTGGAGCCGAAGCCCTGTGCCGCCAGTTCCTCCGCGACTTTGATCGCCTCATCCAAAGTTTCTCCCGCAATGAAGCGGCGGACAAGGGGGCGGAACAAAAAGGACTTGGTGACGAGGCTCTTGATCGGCCGCAGGCCTGCGGTGCGGAGAATGAGCGTGCGGAAGAACATCGGACCGAAGGCAGATTCTACTGGACCGCGCGGGCGTTTTGCGGGCCGAATCGGGCATAGTCTGCACATTGGATCAGTGGATTTCTCCATCGCTTGTGGCTGAACTCAAGCACACACCGCCCCGGCGCATCTTCGCTCCGGGGCGCGAACACATTGGCGATGTCGCAAATCTGACGGGTCCCCTGCGCGGACTGCGTGAACTCTTTCCGGAGGCGCACATCACCGTCGAAGTCGGGGAGAAGACGGTCGGCCTTCTGCAGAATCAGAACCTTTACGACGAGTTGTGGGCGCGTCCGACCCATCAGGGCTTCGGGGGCAAGCTGAAGCACATCATGCGGCTCAGAAAGGGGAAGTTCGACATCGCCTTCCTGCTGGATGACTCCAATGATCTTGTGCTTCAAGCGACGCTGGGTGGAATCCCCCGCAAGGCCGGAATCTGGCGCGGCGAGAAGTACGAAAACCTCTTCGATGCCTGGGTTCGGTACCGCCCGGAACTGCATGAAGTGCGCGGGCATGGCGAGGAGCTTTTGAGGATGTTCGGGCTGCCCTACGGACACGCGGAGCCCATGCTTCGCCCCACCACCCAAGACCAGGAATTGGCGCGACAGTCGTGGCTTGGCGCGGGGTCACCCGTAGTGGGGATTCATCC
>JAEYWW010000345.1 GCA_023428805.1 Armatimonadota bacterium
CTCAGAACGAGCCGAGGGTCGCCAAACTTCGAATATCCGTAGGCGGCAGAGAAGCGGCGCTCAAGGCTTCCTCCCCATCCTCATCACCCGACAATCACCTCTTCGATCTTCGCGCGATGGATCATTATGATGGTGACCATGTCGTGTCAGCAGAGAAGACGAGCCACGATCTCTTGATAGCTGAAGCTGAACTTGAGCGCGGGGCATTGGACGGCGCGGCTGCCATTCTGATGAACCCTGTTCATCAGTCGTCAGGTTTTGAGTATCCAGTCCGAAGGAGAACGCTGCTCTTGGCGGGAGAATGGATGGAAATGTATGACCAATGGGTTGCTGCCGGGAAGTTGAGCCAGTCCGATCAGGCTGCCTTTGCGTCATTTCGAGACGCAATCGAAGATTTTATAACAAGTCGTTAGAAAAATCTCCCAACACGTGCGAAACTCGGTCAAGACGGGTCTAAACTGGGCGTATGCAGTTGGGCAGACCGCTCCCTCTCGGCGGTGTGAAGATCACCGATCCATTTTGGAGCTACTGGCAGAACACCGTCATCGACCACAGCCTTCCCCAGCAGTGGCAGATGTGTGAGGAGACGGGGCGGATTGAGAATTTTCGCAGAGTCGTTCGTGGCGAGCTAGATGGCCATGAAGGGATGTACTACAACGACAGCGATGTCTACAAATGGATGGAGGCCGCCGCCTACGCCCTCCGCATCCGACCAGATTCTCCTACTGCGCCCCAACTGAAGGAAGCCATCGACCTCATCGGCCAGGCCCAGCACGAGTCCGGCTACATCAACACCTATCATCAGCTTGGCCGGATGGATGAGCAGTACAAGAGCTTGGTGTGCAAGCACGAAATGTACTGCGGCGGTCACCTGATCGAAGCCGCCGTCGCCCACGAGGAGGCGACTGGGGACAAGACGCTCTCCACCATCGCCCGGAAGTACGCCGACCACATTGCGGCCACGTTCGGCCCGGACAAGCGCAAGGGATGGTGCGGGCACCAGGAAATCGAACTCGCCCTCTGCCGCCTGGCCGACCTCGATCAGGATGAATCCCGCCGCGACCTTGCCCGATGGATGACCGAAGGACGCGGCACACGCCCGAGCCCGTATTGGGAGGAACTGCAGGATGAAGCGACCCGCGAACTCTCACCCGGCTACTACGAACGGATGATCGGCAAGGACGGCACCTACGACGGGAGCTATTGCCAGGACGACAAGCCCCTGACAGAACAAGACCTGCCCGTCGGCCACTCCGTCCGCGCTATGTATTACTACATCGGCGCACATGAGAGCTATGGCGCGGAGATGCCTGAGAAGCTGGGAGCCGCGCTGAAGCGGATCTGGCAGAGCCTGATCGAGAAGCGCATCTACATCACGGGCGGCATCGGCTCAAGCCGGTTCAACGAGGGATTCACCGAAGACTACGACCTGCCCAACCGGGACGCCTACGCCGAGACCTGCGCCGCCATCTCGCTCTTCCAGTGGGCGAGCCGGATGAACGACCTCATGGGCGACACGGAGCCTGCCGACGTGATGGAGCGCATCCTCTACAACGCCGCCCTCAGCGGCATCGCGCTGGACGGTGTGAAGTACTACTACGTCAATCCGCTGGAGCGCGTGGGGATGCATGAGCGGATGAAGTGGTACACCTGCGCCTGCTGTCCGCCCAACATCGCGCGGCTGATCCTCTCGCTTGGGCAGTATCTGGGGCGTGTGTCTGAAGACACTCTGACGATCAACCTTTATGTGGGCGCGGACCTCAAGCTCAATTTCGGGGGCGAAAGCGTGTCCCTGCGCATCGAATCCGATCTTCCCTGGGAGCCGCGGACCCGCGTCGTTGTTGCGGAGGGCTCAGCCAACTTCAAGCTCAGGCTCAGAATTCCCGCTTGGGCGGACGAGACGGTTCAAGTGCGCCGCAACGGAGCGCGAATTGAGGCCGAGATCAAGAATGGCTACATCACCCTCAACGGCCAATGGTCGCCAGGCGACATCGTGGACCTCGACTTCAAAATGGAGCCCACCTACTTCCTCGCCGATCCTCGGGTGGTGGATGCGGGCGGACGGGCGGCCTTGGTGCGGGGACCGTTGCTCTTCTGCCTGGAAGATGCCGACAATCCCCATCCGATCAGCCACTTTGCGGTTGACACTCTGGTTCCCGTGAAGGTCAAGGAATGCAGTCCCCTCCCGACCGTGCAGAGGGTGGCTGAAGTGAGCGGGCGGGTCATTCCGCACCATCCATCAGGCTCCAGCCTCTACTTCCACGCCGCCGACACCGGATCGAAGGCCGACACCGCCACGATGATCCCGTACTACGCTTGGGCGAATCGGGGACCGGGAAAGATGAAGGTCTGGATGCGGCGCGCCTGAGTGTGTTTTGGGAGTGCGCGGTCATTCATGTCGCGCTTTGGAATGGGCGGCTTTGCCGCCCTGGAATCTCGGCTTGATGCGAAGAGAAGCTACTCGCTGGCAGCAAGCGACTTCTTCAGCTTCGCGAGTGAATCGAAGAGCAGAATTTCGGTGGAGTGCCGCTCGTCGCCAATTGCTGACAATTCTGCGGCAACCAGCCTCGCTCCATGCTTCGTGTAGAACTGCTTTGCGGCATGATTCGCGGCGAATACCCGGAGGCTCAGGCTCCTGCCTGAACGCCGCCCCAACTCATCGACCACGGCAAGCATCAGCTTTGTTCCAACGCCCTTTCGCTGCCAGCGCGGGTGGATGTAGATCGCTCCAAGATGCCAGTCCGCCCATCGTTGGTCGGGTTTTGCATGAACGAAGCCGATGATGGCGTGATTGGAGTCCAGCGCGATCCGCCAAATCTCCCCGGCAAGGATTGAAGCCATGATCAGCGGGCCGCGCCTGTCGGGAGTGATCGTGGCCAACGCCTCAGGAGAGAGGAAAGCCCGGTAGGCGTCGTTCCACACCAGCACCGCCAGTTCAGCGATCGCCCTTGAATCTCCAATATCGGCGGCTCGAATGCTGATTCGGCTCATGCTCGATCATAGCCGCGCAGACGAGAGGAAAGCTCGGTCAAAATGAACCTATGCGCTTGAGTCATTTCGTCGATGGAGCTTTTGTGGAGGCCGAGGGCGACGCCTTCCGCAGCGTCAATCCGTCACGTCCCGATGAACTGATCGCCGAGGTTCCCATCGGTTCTGGCAGCGAAATGGGAAGTGCCGTCACGTCTGCCCAGCACGCTTTTTCCGCCTGGTCCGGACTGACCGGTGCCGCCCGTGCCGATCATCTGATCCGCTGGGCTAAGGTGATCGAATCTCGAAAGGACGAACTTGCCCTGGCGATGGCCCGGGAAGTCGGCAAGCCGATCGGAGAGGCGGTCGGGGAGGCCATGCGATGCGTCGCGATTCTCAACTATTACGCGGGGGAGGCGGTTCGGGAGATCGGCATGGTCATTCCCGCCTTGGCCCCTGGCGCTCTGCAATTTTCCGTCCGGCAGCCGGTCGGCGTGGTTGGGCTCATCACGCCTTGGAATTTTCCCTTGGCGATTCCGCTCTGGAAGGCCGCGCCCGCCCTTTCGGCGGGCTGCACGGTTGTCCTGAAGCCATCAGAACACGCTGGCTACTGCGGGCAGCTTCTGGCCGACACCGCGCGCGAAGCGGGAATGCCTGCCGGAGTCTTCAACGTGGTCCACGGCACTTCCGCCGCAGGTGAGGCGCTTGTGAAGCATTCGGGCATCAAGGCGATCAGCTTCACAGGTTCGGAAAGAGTCGGGCGGATGATCCAGCAGGCAGGGGTCATCCGCGGTGCGAAGGTGCAGGCCGAGATGGGCGGCAAGAACGCCGCGATCGTTCTGGCGGATGCTGATCTGCCCAAGGCCGCCGCGCTGGTCGCGGGAGGGGCGATGCGGTTCGCAGGTCAGAAGTGCACGGCCACCAGCCGCGTGATTGTTGACCGTGCGGTTATGGAGCCGTTCTTGTTCGAGCTGCAGAAGGCAGTCGAAGCGCTCCCGGTCGCTGATCCCACCGATCCGGCTTCGGCGATTGGGCCGGTGATCTTTGGTTCGTCGCACGAGCGATTGAACCGCGTTGTCAATGAGAACCGGGAGAGGTCCGCGTTCGATGTTTCCACCCCAAGCGAGGGCTGGTATGTCGCGCCCACGGTCATTCGAGATGTCCAGCCGCACGAATCTCTGGCGCAGGACGAACTGTTTGGACCTGTTCTCGCGGTCATTCCCTCGGAAGGGCTCGATCAATCCATCGAGATCGCCAACGGCATTCGCTTCGGGCTTTCCGCAACCCTGCTGACGAAGGATGTCGCGTCCGCCCTCAAGTATATGCACCGCATTGAGGCTGGGTTGGTGCGGGTCAATGGAGACACAACCGGCGTCGATCCTCATGCTCCGTTCGGCGGGTTCAAGGCCTCCAGTTCCCATTCCCGCGAACAAGGCCCCGAAGGTGTGCGGTTCTACACGGAGATCAAAACTGTCCAGGTGAATCCTTGACGGGTTAACCCTCCTTTAACATCTGACATTCCCGAGATTGCGTCTTAACAATTGAAGGGAAACAAAATGGAAAGAACCATTCACCGGCCGAGGCCGGAACTCCTGAGGGAGATTGAGCAATTCAACATCGAAGGCGGCTATGCCGCCTTTTCTTTTGCCCGAAGGCTTGCCCGCGAGAACGGATGGAGCTTGGAATACTCCGAACGGGTGATCCGCGAGTACCGCCGATTTCTCTACCTGGCCAAGACCGCCGGGCACACGGTGACTCCGAGCGACGAGGTTGATCAGGCGTGGCACCTCCACATGGTCTACACCGAATCGTACTGGACCCGCTTGTGCGGTGAAGTTTTCGGCGAGCCGCTTCATCACGGTCCCACCAAGGGAGGCCGGGAGGAGTCGGTGAAGTTCACCGACCTCTACGAGCGAACCCTGGAAAGCTACCGAACCGCATTCGGGGAGGAACCGCCCGGCGACATCTGGCCTGCGGCAGAGGAGAGATTCCGCCGGGCGGCGCAGTTCAGTCGGGTGAATGTGGCGGAGAACTGGGTGATTCCGAAGCCGAAGATTCTCACCTCCGGGCTGGGAGCGGCGGGTTTCGCCGGATGCGGGCTGGCGACTACAAGCGGGGTGACCTTCACGGGAATCTTCATCCTGGTCGGCTTCATCTGTCTGATCGCGATCATCATCCTCATTGCCCACGCTATGAGCAACCGCCCTCCCGGCAGCGGCGGTGGTGGAGGGGGAGCGGGAGCGGGCTGCGGCACGTTCTTCGGAGGCGGCTGCGGATCGTCCGGCGACGCGGGTGACGCGGGCGGCTCAGGATGCGGTTCGTCGGGTTGCGGTTCTTCTGGCTGCGGTGGAGGCGGCTGCGGTGGAGGATGCGGCAGCTGAGTCCCTCAGTTTTGAACCTGGGAAGGTAAAATGCTCTCTTCAAAACCACGAGGAGAGTTGGTCGAGTGGTTTAAGGCAGCAGTCTTGAAAACTGCCGTGGCGCAAGTCACCGTGGGTTCGAATCCCACACTCTCCTCCATTAGGTTCAAAGTGCAAGGGCTTTGTCCGTCAATTGTCCGTCAGTAGACATGATTCGACACGAATGAGCTTCTCATTCCCGCCTATAAGCGGATCACTAAGTCAACTCGACTGGTGTGAATGAACCCGACCTTCTCCTCCATTAAGCTCTTTCCGACTTACTCTGGAACGAAAGTATTGGGGCCGGCTTCTGTTTCCTCCAAGTGCATTTCAACCAGAAACCGATATCTCTCGCAGCAGGCTTCTTCGTAGGCAGTTAAATCGGTCTCGTGAATCAATTGCAAGGCGAGCACGGCTTCATATTCATCATGAGCATCTGCCCAATTGCACGTGGGCGACAGCCAGATATGTCCCTCGTGCGCCAGAACAGATGGCTGATACGCATCGCTTAGATCCCTCCATGCCCGGAAGACTTCATCCTGAATGGCGCGAATTTCTTTGCGGTCAGGCATTGCTGGAAAAACAGCCTATCGCCAGGAAAGCGCGATGGCGGCGGGCAAGAGCGAGAGCAGGTGGAAACCTTGATCCATGGTCACGTAGATTGTCATTCCCCGAGGTGTTGAGAAGGCGCTCGCAAAACGTTCCACTGACTCACATTCGGGGTCTTTTGCAATGTACTTTCTCCACCAGTAGAGTGGAAGATACGAGTCTATCCAGTAGTGAGTTGCAGCAATCCAGACCAGCAGAGCCGCCAGCCATATCCCGGTCGAGCGAGGTGAATTCCAGAAGGGCAGAGCGGCGCAAAATGGGATCAGATACAGCGCAACGTGGAGCAAGCGCAGTCGGGGGTTTCGTGCCTTGTTGAGTTGGATGTACTCCGTCTGCAGCATCCAGTCTCCCACAAAGTGGAGAATGGTCAAGATCATCAAGGCACCGCCGATGCGCTCCATAGCTTTTTCCTAAGTCAATTCTTTGTCCTGCCTGCCCTTTGAAAATCTGTTCGACAACTCCAGTCCAGCCACAACCAGCATCGCCAGCCAGCAGATCCAGACGAAGACGAATCGGTATGCGTTGCCATCCGCTTGATCCGGGATCAATACTTCGACGCGGAGGGTTTGTTCGGTTTTCGGCTTCGCCGCCGCAATCACACGACCGCGGGCGTCGATGGCCATGGTGCGTCCGAGGGCGGCGGAACGGAGGGTGGGGGCGCCGGCTTCGATGCTGCGCCAGACGGTGGACTGCCAGAGCTGATCCCAGGCGGGGGTGTCGATGTACCAGTCGTCGATGCACATCGCCGCGAGCACCTGGGCGCTGTTGCGTTGGTGGCTCTGGACCAGGTCGGGGAAGAGCCCCTCGAAGCAGATCAGCGGCCCGATCTTGATCTGTCCGAGCTTGGGGGTTACAAGCTTGTCGGCGGGGGTGAGGTCGCCTGAGCCAATATTGAAGGCCGCAGTGGGGAAGAACTGCCGGAAGGGCACATACTCGCCAAAGACCACCAGACGCGTTTTGTCGGCAAAGGACCAGTTTCCGTCGTAGACCATCGCCGACTGATACGCCTTGTCTCCTGCGATCCGACGCGCTCCAAAGATCACGGGAAGCGGCGGCTTCTGGCCGAGCGGGTTGTAGGGAGGCATATTCTCGCCCGCGATCACAAGCCCTTCGGGCAGGACGAGGAACTCGGCGCCATACGAAACTGCCTGATCCGCCATGCGGGGCACCCGTTCAAAGAGCTGCATCTGCTCCTCGTCCGGGTCGGAAAACGCCATATCAACCCCCGGCTGCCCCACCGCCACCACCGCCTGCCTGCCTGCTGGCATGGTGCTGAATCGATGCGCTGAGAGCAGGAGGAAGAGGACGAAAACGATGGACATTCGGAAAAGCTGTTGTCCGGGAATCGGCTTCTCCTTCGCGGGCCAAATCCAGTTGGCGATGGCGATGTTGGGGAGGACGAGCCAAGCCGACACCAGGAAGATCGTGCCAAACGCGGCGTGCTGGACAAAGGCGGGGTACATCCAGAGCGGGTGCGCCAGATTCGACCAGGGAAAGGCGATGACCGGGCAATAGGCTCGAAAAGCCTCCATCCCCGCCCAGACAAAGGGGATCAGCCACCATCTCCCGCTTCGCCAGCAGGAGTTGATGAGCCAGCCGAGAAGCATGAAGAACAGGCCGGTGATCGCGCTGCTGACCAGCCAGGGAATCGCCGCCAGAATATAGCTTCCGGTCCATTTGCCCACAAAAGGAACGATCCAGAACATCTGGAAAAGATAAAGAACGAAGCCGAAAAGATATCCAGATCGTCTCGCGCCCTTCGCGTCGCAGTCGCGCAGGGCGGCCAGCCAGGGCGCGATGCAGACCAAAACCAGAAAGGAAAGATTGGCGGGAGGAAACGCGAGCGCCATCAACACCGCCGATCCGATGGTCGGCAATGCGCGCTTCAGCGATTCACTCAGCTTCTTCATCAAAGATGCCCAGATGAGTCTGGTCCGAATACGAGAGAAGCTGCCAGCCCCCACCTGGACGCCGCCGCAGCTCGCTCACGCTCGCATTTTCAAACCGGAAGCAGAGCGCGGTTTCGATTTTGGCATCCAGCAGGCGGGCGAGGAGCACGGCGCAAGTGCCACCGTGGCTGAAAACGGCCATGTCCTCTTCGGAGGTTTGGATCAAGTCCACAATCGGGTCGAGGCGGTTCCAGACATCGGTCAGGGACTCGCCGCCCTCAGGCTTGACATCCCAGCGGGCGATCCCCTTGTCGCGGATTTCACCTTCGATAAAGGCGCGGAGGACGGTGAAGTGCTGGCCCTCCAGCTTGCCAAAAGTGCGCTCACGAAGCTCGGCGCGTAGTTCCAGAGTGTTTTCGGTCAAGGCTGCCGTAGGTTCAGCGGTCTGGCGGCATCGAGTGAGGTCGCTGCTCAGCACCCGGGAAAGCGGACGGCGGTCGAAGAAATGGGCGACAAGGTCCGCCTGCTGGCGTCCCAGATCATCCAATTCAGTATCCGTATGACCTTGAGCCCGGCCTTCGGTGTTCCAGCCAGTCTGGCCATGACGGATTAAATACAACCGCATCGCAGCGTTTTGTTATACCGTCCAGGGGCGCAGGTCCCCCACCTCATTGCCTGTTTCGTCCAATTTCAACAGGCCCAAACGCACGATATTGGCGCGGCTTCCTTCCTCAGCCGTCGTATGGAGGACCAGCTTTTGAGTCTGCGGGTCGAACGAATGAACGATTCCCATGCCAACATCACGACCGTCTGAACGCGCCAGGCTGCAGAGCAGGCCGCGGTACTCGCTCGGGTGGATGAGGCTGATGCGGCGCGCATGGGCTTCGTCCATGAGGCGTGCCGCAGCGTATTCGTCGATGTCCTGGTCGGTGACAACATGCAGCACTGACCCAGCGGCCCAGCCGATCCCTCCCCACTCGGAAAGGTCCATTTTGAACCCCGCTCCCAAGCGTGCTTGCTGGATCACCACATCCGCCAGATCGAACTCCTGAAGATTTCCCAGGTCGAGCATCTCCACCCATTTAGCCCTGCGATGCGCCCGCAGGATGTAGTCGGGCGTCTGAGCTTCCATCTCAATGGCTTCCGTCGGCCAGGGCCATTTCCATCGGGCGTAGGCGGATTTGGAGGGGATCAGGCAACGGTCAAGTTCGACCATCTCCGCCATCGAGTAGATCAGCTCCCTGGTCGCGGGGCCGGTCAAGCCGGAAGGAGCGAGCAGAAAATAGTTCTCCGGCATCTCCCGCAGCAGCCGCGATGTGCCCGCCAGCACGGCGAGAGGAGCTTGGGCGGAGTCCGTGGCTCCCACGAATCGCCATCCTCGCACCCGTCCCTCCCGATAGATAGAAATGCGCCCCGCCCATCCGTAGTCGCTGAAGCTGGGGTCGGCGATGAGCAGGGGAGTGTCGCCCAACTCGTGGCGCAGCCATTCCCGCCATGTCCACCGCGGGTGGTTGATGAGAAGGGTCGCGCCCATGACGTGTGAGTTTGACCGAAAAAGCTCCTATGGAGTTATCGAAGAGACCGCGAGGACGATCGCCGTCGTGATTGTCGCCAGCGCAAGCAAGACGATGAAGAATTTGACGATGAACTGCTTGGCCTCCGGGCTGAAGAGAGGCTGCCTCGGAGCGGGTGGGTAGTAGATCGGCACGCCTTGCGGAAGATTCACCGGCGCCCCGTAGGGATTGTAGGGAGTGCCTCCCGTCATCGGCTGCGGAGATGCGGTGGGTTGTCCGTAGGGAGCGTAAACTTGACCGGGCGCACCGCCTGGGACATAGGGCTGCTGGTAGACCTGTCCGGGCTGATGCTGTGTTGTCGGAGGAGGGTTGAGGAGAATCGGGGGCGGGCCGGGAGTGACCGCACCCCAAGTCTGAGCCGGAGGCGGCTGGGAGACGACCGAGCCGCTCTTCATTTCGGCCAGCACGGCCTCCAGCGAACCCTTCATCTCATCCGCGCTCGCAGGGCGCATGGAAGGAGTCTTGTCGAGGGCCCTCTCGATCACCCGCCACAGGCTGTGCGTCGCCTGAGCCGGCTGCATGGGGTGCGTGTTCATGATCGAGTAGGTGATCGAGACCACGCTGTCGCCCGTGAACGGCTTGACCCCCGCCACCATTTCGTAGAGAATCACGCCCACGCTGAACAGGTCGCTTCGGGCGTCGATCTCGCGCCCGTGAATCTGCTCTGGGGACATATAGCTGGGAGTTCCGAAGACCTGACCGTCCATGGTCAAATTCGGCTCAAAAGTCAGCCGTGCGATGCCGAAGTCGGTGATCTTGATCTGTCCGCTCTCAAGGAGCTGGATGTTGTCCGGCTTGATGTCTCGATGCACAACGCCGTTGGCGTGCGCGTAGCTGAGGCCCTTCAGAATTTCGATGGCGATCTCGACCGCGCGAACGGGCGCGATGGAGCCGATCGCATCAAATTCCTGGCGGAGATTGCGTCCGTCCAGGTACTCCATTGCGATGAAGCGGCGCTCTCCTTCGGCATCAACTTGGTAGATTGTGACGATGTTGGGATGGGTGAGGCGGCCCGCCGCGCGGGCTTCGCGGAGGAACCGGTTGAGCCTCTCTTCGCGCTGCTTCTGGCCCGCGCCCACGGGCATCGCCAGCTCCTTGACGGCGACGCGGCGATTCAGCTCGGAATCCCACGCTTCGTAGACAATGTCGTTCGAGCGCGCGATCTCCCGGATGATCTGATACTTGCCCAGCGTGCCGGGCGGGCTCTGGCTCATGGGCTCAACTCATTTTGACGTGCAAACTCAGAATCCGGCTCCCGGCGCGCCCTCCAAGAGTGGGAAGGGCGGATCGGGATAGCCCTTCTTGTCCCAATTTGCGCGCTGCTTCCGAACCTTTTCGAGCAGTCCGGGGACTTGGTGGGGCGCGTTGGCTTTGGTTTTGAAGGCCCGCTCAAAGATCGGCCAATACTCGTCGATGCGGTGGCTGTAGTCGAAGACCATGACTCCCTGAGTCGTCGCGGCGGCGGCTTGCAGGGCTTCCTCGAAGGCGACTTTGTCTGTCCAGTAGTCGGCGATCATGATGCCCGCGTAAGTCCATGTTTGATCGCGGATGACGCGGTTGGAGATCGCTCCGCCCGCTTCGACCGTGCGTCCCGTCGGCTTGGCGCGCTCCAATGCCTGGAAGATTGTCGGAACGGGGTAGTAGCAGCCCGTCATGATGAAGTCAAGCTGATCGGCGAATCCCGCTTTCTGATAGGCGCGAGTCATGTAGGGGAATCCCGCTTGAAGATCGGGTGAAGCATAGTTTGCTCCGTAGTTGATGTAATCGCCGTACCAGGAGCCTGCGTAGAGGGCAAATCCCGCCTTCGGATTGATCTGGGTCACTCGGTGTCGGACACTCTTCACCCAGTCGGTCATCGCTTCGGCACGAAACGCCATCCAGGCATCGAAATAGGGGCCGGGGCGGAACCCGCTCATGCCGAGGCGGCTGTCGCATGTGAATCGGAAGACATCGTCGGGCCAGTTGAGTTTTCTACCGATCTTCTGCTCAAAGGAAGCTCTGGTCGTGGGGCTGAAATCTGCGTTGAAGCCTCCGAATCGCAGGCGGTCATCATAGATCACGCCATCGACATCGTAGTTCTGGAGCACCTCTTCGATGAAGCTCATCGCCCGGTCTTGGTTCGCCTTGAGATGCGGGTTCATCATCAGCGGAATCTGCGTCTGATTGTCTTCGATCGGAGCGAAGTTGGGCTTCGTCCCGAACCTTGGCGCTGCTCCCACAGAGAGCTTGTTGATGAAATCCAAACCTGTGTCGTTCGCAATGCCGGTGGGGTTTGCGACCAGGACTGATCCACCAGCGGGGACAGCGGGCTTATCCTTGCACAACGAAATGACCTTGCCTGAAGCGTCGAGAGCGGCATAGGCTTTGCCATCCCCGACATTGGCGGTGAAGATCGCAGAGGGATGGTTCCATGTCTTCGGATTGGCCGCAGGAGAGATCATGATCGAATCTCCGCCAAAACTCACCTCCGGCTGAGGAATGTACTGCCAGGTTTGCAGATCGCGTTTGCCGTATCCCCAGCCCGCATCGCCGAATTGATCCGGCTGTTCCAATGCGTAGCGATGGCCTTCGCTGAAGGCGTTGAGAGCGGCATAAAACGAGATTCCCTGCGCCCGCGCCTCTTCGCTCATCGCCTTGAGGGGATCGTTGCCTTCGGGCTGGGTGGCGGTGCGCCACTTCAAGAGTTGAGGCGCATGCTTGCTGGGGTAGAGCGTGCGTCCGACGATGGGCTTGACATCGTAGACGACTGTATTGAAGCCGATTTCGGCAGCTTTTCGAATGACGGCCTTGGCCTTTTCCGGCGTGTTCACCGCATCGAGATTGGCCGTTCCGTCCACCCACAAAATCCGCGCCTGCAGCCCGAGACGTCTTGCGTTGCTGTTGGCGATGCCATAGCTCGCAAGCTGGTCGTCGATCCTTGTCCAGCGCAGGGAGGGGAACGGGGCCGCTGACTGGTAGCGGTTGGTGGGGACTTGAATCTGCCCCATCGAAAGCGCGCAGGCCGCGGCGATCAAGCTCATAACTTCATTTTGGCTGAAGCAGCGTTCCTTCAGTAGCCGTCAAACAAGCAGAGGCTGAAATCATGAAGACGGCACAGTATTTGGGATTGCTTGCGACGGTGTTCACCGGGTGCGCTTTGGGCGCATGGATGGCTCTTCGACCGCAGGTGGCCCACGCGCAGGTCAACAACGTCCGCACCGAAGAGTATTTGAGTATCCCGAATGGCGGGCTTCAACTGCGGACCAATCAGGGAAGAGTCATCGGCATGATTGGCGAATCCGGAGGATCAGGAATGATCGCCCTTTTTGCATCGGACGGCAAGCCTTCGCTTCAACTTTTCGGAGGAACGGGGGGCCAGATCAGTCTTGGAACTGCGGGTGGATCCAGCGGCCTTCATATCAAAGGTCCGAAGGATGAACAGGCTCAACTGCTTGCCCAGGGAGGATCAAGCTGGGTCTCGGTCGGCACATCGAAGTCCTCCGCGCAGCTTACGGGAGGGCAAGATTTCAGGCTCATGCTGCCGAATGGACAGGGACGACCCGTCGCGGAGCTTCAGAGCACCGTGGAGGGGGCATTCCTGCGACTCAGTGGAGCCAATAAGGCGATGGTCGAGGTCAACAGTTCCTCAACCCGTGGCCTGATGAAGCTTTTTGCACGTGAAGGAGAAACCGAAGTGTCTCTTGATGGCATGGGGACAATTCAGATCAGCAAGGAGAATTTGCCCCTCTTCAAGGCCCCGCTTCCGCCTAAAGAAGACGGGCAGCCTGAGCTTTGACCTGCTGGACCATTCCCATGAGTCCGGCGGTTTTGCCCATCGAAAGCTCGCTCCCGAAGATCGCGTAAGGCAGGTCTTCGGGAACTTCCTTGGCGGCTTCCGGACTTTCTCCATTGAGCCCTTCCTGGAGGATCACGCCCATCACCCGCGCCGACATTCCCTGCGGGTTCTCCACGGCAAAGTGCAGGTTCATGCGTTGATTCTCATCCAAAACAACCCAGACATACGCCTCCGATTCGCAGGCGGGAGCTTTGTGGGAATCGGGGTACGGGCGGGTTGCTACGGACTCAGGCACTGGACGATAGCGGTCGGCCATCGCCAGCAGAGCCTGGATGCGATCATTGCGATCCGGAAACATCTCCAGCAGGTCCATGATCGCCTGCAACTTGGGCGGCAGGGGCATTACTTTTCGATGGGCAGACCGACGCTGTTGCCCCACTCAGTCCAGCTTCCGTCGTAGTTGCGGACCATCTTGTAGCCGAGAAGATATTTCAGACCAAACCACGTGTGGCTGCTGCGCTCGCCGATCCGGCAGTACGCGATGACCTCGCTGCTGGGATTGAGTTCTGCTTCGCCTTCATAGATTTTGCGGAGATCGTCGGCGGAAAGGAAGGTGCCGTCCTCCGGATTCACTGCCCTCGCCCAAGGCACGCTCTTCGCGCCCGGAATATGCCCGCCGCGAACCGCACCCTCGTTCGGATAGCCCTCCATGTGGAGCCGTTCGCCGCTGTATTCGCCCGGGCTGCGGACATCCACCATCTTGCCCTGGGCTCGGACGTGGGCCAGAACGTCATCTCGGAAAGCGCGATTGGTTCGGTCGTCGCGTTCGCGGGCTTCGTAGCTTGTCGGTTTTGAAGTCGGATTTTCGCGGGTCATGTCGCGTCCCTCTTTTTCCCACTTCAATCGCCCGCCATCCATCACCGCGCACGTGGTGTGGCCGAAAAGCTGGAACACCCAGAACGCGTAGGTGGCCCACCAGTTGTTTTTGTCGCCGTAGAAGACAACGAACGTGTCGCGGGTGCAGCCAAGCCGGCTCATCAGCGACTCGAATCCCTCTTTCCCAATGTAATCGCGCACCAACTGGTCATTCAGATCGCGGGTCCAATCCACTTCGAACGCGCCCGGAATGTGCCCACTGGGATAGAGGAGCGGGTCCTCGTTCGATTCGACAACCCGCACATTGGGATCATTCAAATGCTCCGCGACCCAATCCGTGGAGACCAAAGCCTCCGGATGCGCATACCCCCGTTCCTCAATCCGGCTCATTCGGGCAGTTTACGCGTTTGGATTGCCCGCCTCTTGGTCCCCTCGCCCAGAATCATCTCTGCGCGGCTAAATTGCCTCTGCGTGGCCGAATCCGTTCATGCGTGGTCAATATTGCTCGTGCGTGGACAGAATTCAACCTGCGCAGCCTTATTCCATCCTGCATGAACAAAATTTTGTCTGCGTGACGGATTCAAAATTTTGTTGGAGGAGAAGGGGTTTTTGAGAGATATGTTAGGCTTATGCTTGGTGTCGCCTCAGGCGGAATGGAAAGCGGTCATGCCTGCCCGCACTCCAAAGTCGGAGTGCCCCAGTCTGGAGTGCGGCGAGATATCGCCGCTTTGATTTGCGGCGGAGCCGCCCTCGTCGCCCTGGATCGAAGAGCAGGAAGCCGCCTCCGGCGGAAATGAAAGCGGTCATATCTGCCCGCACTCCATATTTGTCTGGAGTCAAGGGGAATTTACTTGCCGAATGTCTTCCGAATGAATTCCTTAGCTTCCGGATTGACTTCCACCAAAGGAAGGCGGACCACAGTCGTGTCAAACCCGTGCAAGCTCAGC
>JAEYWW010000001.1 GCA_023428805.1 Armatimonadota bacterium
GCCGACGGTGTCGGGATAGCTGCTGGCGTGGATCACTTTTCCTGTCGCCAGGTTGGATGTGGTGATGACCACGTTTGGCCCGATCCCGCGGGAGAGTTGCTCGCGCTTCCAGGCCTTTCCAATCTCCTCCAACCGCCTGACTACATTGGGCGCGAGGCGTCCTCCGCGGTTGGGGGCGGCGTTGAGGATCAGGTTGCAGTGGCGTCGATTCAGAGGGACAAGCCACTCATCAACGACCTGCCGGACTGATTTCAGCTCCGCATCTTTGTCGGCCTGCTTCCAAAACCAGCCATCGGTCAGCGTCACGCACGAGTAGGCGGGAAGGTCGCTTTCTTCGGGAACTGTCTGACCGGCATTCTGCTCGTAGGCTTTGACATCGGAGTAGTAGAGTCCGCCGCTCGGATATTCGCTGGCGTTCAGGTCTGAGACCAGGCAGTTGGGCTGCAGGCTCTTGATGAGCGCGTAGATTTCGTGGAAGGGAATCTCCTCATAGGTGATCCGGCTCCAAGGAGCGTCCCAGCCGTCGATGATGAGGTGATTGATTTCACCGTAGTTGGTCAGCAGTTCAGTCAACTGGTCTTTGATGAGTTGAATCTTCGCTGGAGTGATGTTGAAGTGCCGGACATCGTTCCTCATATCGAGGATGGAGTAGTAGAGCGCGACCTGCAGCCCAGCCTTTCGAAATGATTCGACGTAGGCCTTCACCACATCCATCGATGCGTGAGCGACTCCGGATTTTGTCGGCCAGATGCAGAATCCGTCATGGTGCTTGGTGGTCAAGCACCCGTAGGTCATGCCCGCAGACTTGGCCGCTTCCGCCCACTGATCCGTGTCGAGATGCGCTGGGTTGAAGACCGATGGATCATCGCTGGGATTGCCCCACTCCCGGTCTTGAAATGTCGCCATGTTGAAGTGCAGAAACATCCCGAATCGCAGGTCCACAAAGTCTTGTTGAAGCTGAAGCATCGGCCTGTCGGTTCGATAGGGGTCTTGTTTCATGGCTGTCTTCGATGTGAGCTGGGCGAAGCCAATCGGCGTGAAAGAGGCGGCGGCAGCTCCCGCAACAGCTTGGCAGAAATCTCGTCGTGATGGCATCCTGTCCGTACTGTATCCCTGAATTTGCCTCCGCACAATTGGCATTTCCTTGCAAAAGTGGTATAGGTTTGATATGAAGTGGCCGATTTCGCTCGACTCTCCACCCGAGGTGGTCGCGCTGGCCAAGAATCTGCATGGATTCCAAAAATCGGAGCGTTTCCTGTTGAGGGAGTTGTGGAGCCTGCACCTCTACGCCTACACCGCCGATCTGGTGGTTGATGGACATCCGCTCCAGATCAAACCGGGAAGGATTGGCATCTGTCCGCCAGGCGTCATCGTTGAGTACCGTTACTCCGGTCTCTCGCCGCATATTTACGCGCACTTCCGAATGCCTTGGGGATCGCACGAAATTTCCGCAATGACTGATCTCGGGGACCGGTTTGAATCTGTCCAGGAGCAGCTTCTGCAGGTAATGGGGAGCGAGCCCGGCAGGATCAACGCGCGTGTGTGGGACATTCTCTGGTCGCTCCAAGGCTCTCCCGATGCGCAGTCTGCCGCGAAATCTCTGCCGCAGCTCGCTGCCGAACAGATCGACCGTCACCTCTCAGAATCGCTCACCGTTGCGGCCCTGGCGAAGAGTGCGGGAGTATCCCATGAACATCTCTCCCGCATTTTCAAAGCCGAATTCGGCATGACTGTCATCGCCTTTATCCGGCGGCGGCGAATGGATCAGGCGGCGCATCTGCTCAGACACACGACTCTGCCCGTGAAAGTCGTCGCCGCTTCAGTCGGAATCCCTGATCTTCAGCAATTCAACAAGGCGATTCGAGCCCAGTTTGGCGCATCGCCGAGAGAAATTCAGCGAAGAAGCATCAGATCAGCTTCTTCAGAGTCTTGAGATAGTCCAGAACTTCCTTGGCCTTCTCGCCGCCCTTCTCGGCATGACGCTCCAGGGTGATGCCATGCGGTCCCTTGCTGTCGATCAAGTTTGGATTGCGGTCGAGCATCGCCTTCACAATCGCAAAGTCGCCCATCATCGCGTGGACAAAGAGAGTGGTTGTCGCTCCACGCGAAATGAGCAGCTCGACAATTTCCCGGCTCCCCACATGACCCGCTGCGGCGATCGCCAGCTCGAAATCTCCACCACCCCAATCCCATGCTGCATTGAGAAGTGTGGGGTTGGCGTCCAGAAGTTCTTTGACACGGTCAAAGTTGCCATGCGACACCCCCACAAACTCCTTGACCAGATCGGCGGAAAGGGCCGCGGGGCGCTGATCCTGCTGGGCGAAGACTGCCGTGCCAGGGAGAATCAGTCCGGCGGCGGATGCTCGAAGGACATCGCGTCGAGAAATCATAGTTGCATTATGCCTTCGATTTTGGATGCGCTTTGCCCACCGCATCCCGCAGCCGCTCAATGCTGATGTGCGTGTAGATCTGGGTTGTCGCCAGACTCTCATGACCGAGAAGCTGCTGAACTGTCTTGAGGTCCGCGCCTCCATCCAGCATATGTGTCGCGAAGCTATGGCGAAGCGTGTGCGGGGTCACGTCGGGCGGCAGCCCCGCCGCCATCGCCCATCGCTTGATCACGTTCTGCACGGTGCGGCTCGTCAGCCGCTTGCCCGTCGCATTTGTGAAGAGGGCGTTCTCCCCCGGATGCCTTTCCTGATCGATGTAGGCATTGAGAGCAAGCTGGCAGGGCCCGCCAAAGACCGCAATCCGCTCCTTGCTTCCCTTGCCATGAACCAAAACTTGGGCCGCCTCCAAATCAAGATCGGTCAAGTTCACCGCGACCAGTTCGCTGGCACGCAGCCCCGCGCCGTATGCCAGTTCCAGCAATGCCCGATCTCGCAGGGGCGTTTTCCCAACGGGCTCCTGATCCAGCAGGGCAGTCGCTTGTGCCTGAGAAACTGCTTTCGGAAGCTTCTTCCGCTTGTAGGGAGCCTCCAGAGCCAGGCAGGGATCGGAGCTGATCCAACCCTGCTGAAGCATGAATCGCACAAACGAGCGGACACAGGAGAGCTTTCGCGCACGCGTCACGGGAGTCGTCCCGTAGGCGCGAAGAAAGTTGCGGATCGCGCTCTCGGTCAAGTCATCCACCGTTTCGGCAAAACGCGAAAGCTGCGCGAGATCGGAGCCGTAGCTTCGGGCGGTGTGAGGCGACTTGGTGGTCATCATGTGATCCAGAAAGCTCTGGATCGCCTCATCGAGCCCTCGCCCGGCCACGGAATCAGCCTCCCTTGCGGATGATCAGCGTTGCGTTATGCCCGCCGAAGCCGAAGCTGTTGCTGAGCGTAATGTTCACGTCGGCCTTACGCGCTTCGTTTGGCACATAGTCCAAGTCGCAGTCCGGGTCAGGCGTCTCATAGTTGATGGTCGGTGGAATCACGCCATCCCGCATCGCCTGGATGCAGACCACCGCTTCGACCGCTCCAGCTGCTCCCAGGAGGTGCCCGATGGAGGATTTTGTGCTGGAGATCGCAACCTTGGCGGCATAGTCGCCCAAAGCCCGCTTGATCGCCATCGTCTCGAACTTGTCGTTATAGGGAGTCGATGTGCCGTGGGCGTTGATGTAGTCGATCTCTTCTGGCGAGATGCCCGCAGATTTGATCGCCTTGGTCATTGCCCTCGCCGCTCCTTCACCTTCGGGTGCCGGCATCGTGATGTGGTAGGCGTCGCCGCTCATGCCATACCCGATGATCTCGGCGATGATGTTGGCTCCGCGCGCCTTGGCGAAATCGTAATCCTCAAGAATCAGCACCGCCGCGCCTTCGCCCATCACGAAGCCGTCGCGATCCTTGTCGAAGGGGCGCGAGGCGTGCGTGGGGTCGTCGTTGCGGGTGCTCATCGCGCGAGCCGCGCAGAATCCGCTGACGCCGATCGGGCTGACCGGAGCTTCCGAACCGCCCGCGAGCATCGCCACCGCATCGCCGCGCTTGATCATGTGATAGGCGTCGCCGATGGCGTTGGTGCCAGTTGCACAAGCCGTCACGACGCATGTATTTGGACCCTTGAGCCCGTTGACGATGGAGACGTATCCGCTCGCCATATCTGGGATCATGTAGGGAACCAGGAAGGGCGACACTCGATCCGGGCCCTGAGTCCAGAGCTTGTTCGAGTTGTCGCTCATCGTGATGAGGCCGCCGATGCCGGAGCCGATCAGGACTCCGGTCTCAAGCTTGACATCCTCATCATCGCGCGGAAAATTGGCGTCCTTCAACGCCATTTCGGCGGCGGCGACGGCGAAGGCGATGAATCGGTCAACCCGCCGAGCCTCCTTCTTGTCGAGCCAATCTTCCGTGTTGAAATCAGAGGCCTCCCCAGCGAACCGCGTGGCGTAGTCGCTGACATCCATCAGGGTGATTGGCCCGATGCCGTTCTCGCCTGCGACCATGCGCGGCCAGAACTGGTCAATTCCGGTTCCGAGCGGCGTGACCGCTCCCATGCCCGTGACGACGACTCGGCCGGACGGCCGCTGTGGAAGATCCATTACGACTTGCTTTCGATGTACTCAACGACGTCGCCGACGCTCTTCAGACCAGCGACATCATCATCGGGGATGTCGATGCCGAAAGCATCTTCCAGCGCCATGACCAATTCCACGACATCCAGCGAGTCCGCGCCCAGATCATCGACAAAAGAGGCCTCCATAGTGACCTCGCTCTCCTGGACGCCCAGCTCCTCGCAGACGACCTTTTTAACCTTCTCGAAAACCGAATCCGACATATGAGGGTGATTCCTGTTGTTGGGATGGACGCGAATTGTACCGCCCCATCCTTCCTGTACGATCATACATCTTTCGCCGCTTCAAGACATGGATATTCCCGCCCGAATGGGCGGGAATATCGGGTGATTAGACCGTATTGAACAGCTTTCGTCGGCTCTGATCGTCCAATGCATTCACATCCTTGATCTCGAACCGGTTGCCGTCCACGTCCACCAGCAGAAGCTGATCCGGCCCCATCCACTGGGCATTCTCCTGCAGGCTCTGCGTCACAAACTCCTTCTGTCCGCGCTCGGTGAGCACGTGCCAGTAGGTCGCGCCGAACTCGGTCTTGACCGAGATGATCCCGCGGATGTGCGAGGTCAGATAGCGTCGGTGAAGCTCGTCGTCCAGCACCGATTTGATCTCCGGCGGCAGTTCGCTCGGGTCGGGGATCATCACGATCTCCCGATCCTTGCCGTCCACCAGGGCCAGATACCGATTTGGATAGGTCAGGGGAGCCGCCCAGCGCGGGCGGACTTCCAGGTAGCACTGAGTTTCGGTCTCCAGCCGAAGACGACCCTCCGGCTGATAGAACAAGCGGAACTTCATCACGACCCCGCTCCCACGCCGATGATCTCGTTGATCGCGCTTTGGGTTTGGACGAGCTTGGCGAACGCTCCCTTCTTCTTCATCAGTTCCTCATGGGTGCCGATCTCGGCGATTTCGCCGCGATCCAGCACGATCAGCCGGTCCGCGTTGCGGAGCGTCGAGAGGCGGTGGGCGATCGCGAAGGTTGTCCGTCCGGCGATAAGCCGCTGGATGGCCTCCTGAATCTGCTTCTCCGTCTCCACGTCCACGCTCGAAGTCGCTTCGTCGAGGATCAGGATCTTCGGATTGTGCAGGATCGCGCGGGCGATGGAGATGCGCTGCTTCTCGCCGCCGCTCAACCGCGCCCCACGCTCGCCGACCATCGTGTCGTAGCCCTCCGGCTTCGAGAGGATGAAGTCATGCGCGTTCGCGGCCTTCGCCGCCGCCATGATCTCGTCCAAGCTTGCCTCGGGATTGCCGTAGCTGATGTTCTCCGAGATCGTTCCGTGAAACAGGAACGGCTCCTGGAGCACGATGCCGATCTGGCTTCGGTAGTCCTGAAGCGACAGGTCGCGGTAGTCGTGACCGTCGATCAGAATCCGGCCATTGTCCGGCTCATAGAACCGGCTGATGAGGTTGATCGTGGTGGATTTGCCCGCGCCCGAGTGCCCGACCAGGCCGATCATTTCGCCCGCCTTCGCGGTGAAGCTGACGCCCTTGAGCACCGGGTTCGACTTGTCGTAGCCGAAGCGCACGTTGTCGAACTCGACCTCGCCGATCACCTCGTGATGCTCGTCGGTCTTGCCCTTCGGCTCCGGAGCCGTGTCCATGATCTCGAAGATGCGCTCCGCGCCCGCCATCGCGCGGCTGAACCAGTTGTTGATCTGCGCGAACCATTGCAGCGGCCCGTAGATCAGCACCAGATAGGCGTTGATCATCCAGAACTCGCCCAGCGTCAGCCGTCCGGTGTAGAGCATCCAGCCGCCCACCGTCCAGTTCGTCAGCGCGCCCATCGATGTGAAGAGCGTCATGAATCCGAATGCGGTGTGCCAGCTCGCATCGGCCTTGTTCGCGGCGTCTCGCAGCTCGTGGTTGCGGCGCAGGAACTTGGCGTACTCATGGTCTTCGCGGGCGAATGCCTTCACCACGCGGATGCCCATGAGCGATTCGTTCAGGTGCATGTGGACCCGCGCCATCTTCTGGCTGACCCGGAAGAACATGTTGCTGATCGGCTTCCACACCTTGATGCTGATCGCCGCCACGAGGGGGAAGGGCATCACGATGCAGAGCGCCAGCAGCCAGTTCGTCGAGAACAGGAAGATCAGCACGCCGATCAGCATCAGCGAGTTGATGATGAGGAACGGCAGGCCGTCCACCAGGAAGATCCAGATGCGGTCCGTGTCCTGCGTCACGCGGCTCGCGATCGCGCCGACCGGCTTGCGGTCGAAGTAGTGGAGCTGCAGGAACTCCACCGCGCGGTAGGTCGCCGAGCGAAGGTCCGCGCTGATGTGCGTCCCGAGGAACGTCATCAGCCGCCCGTTCACGACCTGGAGCGTCGCGCCGAGCACCAGAACCATGCCCCAGAGCGCGACCATCTGGAAGAGGAACGTCAGGTTCTTCTCCCCCTTGGTCAAGTTGTCGATGATGAAGCCCTGCAATCGCGGCGGGGCGAGGTTCAAGAAGGTCGAGCACGACGCGCTGACCGCGAGCAGGATCGCCTGCTTGCGGTAGGGGCCGAGGAATCCGGCGATCCGCATCATCGTCCGGCCGCGATTGATGCAGCTCGGACAGACGCCATCTTTTTCGGGGAGCAGCCGGCCGCACTTCTCGCAGCGGGTCCGCTCCAGAACCAGGTTGATGCTCAGGTCTTCGCCTTTCGCAAGTTGCTCGATGCCCCGCGCTGCTTCGCTGAAGAGCTGGGCGTGGGTTTGGGAATAGGTGACGGCGGGAATCTCCTCGCCGGTTTTCATCGAGATCAACAGCCGTCCGCCGCTGACCAGGGGTTCGTTGCGCGCGGTCTCGATGTCGCTGATCGGAGTCGACATCAGCACCGCGCCTTCAGGGCCTTTCACCTCGACTCGATCCGCGCTGACTCCGAGGGTCCGGATGCCGAAATGAGCATCCTCCGTCAGATCAGATTCGAGGCTGAACAAATAAGAGCCCGACTCGGGCTCCTCAACTTGGGGAGACACCATAGGCAAGGGTAGAGGATAGACCAGAGGGAGCGGGGTGAGGGGCTTTTGCCGATGGCTGAGACAACCTTCGTATCGAAGCAACCTCAGATGTCATATTGGTAGAATAGTCTCCCGAGCAAGTCGGTCGCCGCCTGCAACTGGATGCGATAATGCGAAGCTTGTCAGTAGCCAAAGTTCGCAAGACGTGCGCTATCGTAACGATTCAAGGTAAAAAGAATCAGACTACAGGCAGAGCACGTCCTCATTCTAGGTCTTTCGGGGAACAATTGGTGATTCAATGGTATCCTCTGGTGTCTTGCCAGTAGGGTATACGGGTAATGTCTGCACGGAACATTGGCCTACCGCCCCATATTGGAAGAAAAGCAGATGAGCTTGATGGAAAATTTGAAGAAGTTTGTTGAAGAGGCGACTGGTCAGAGTCTTAACTTCATTGATGAGGAAACTATTAGTGAAGCACGACTTCGTGCCGAGAGGATGCATGGCGCTCCAACTCAAATCGTATCGCGCTCCCCGCTGGTTGGACGAGGAAACGTTATGGCCGCAAAGTTGGTCAGCCATCAAGAGATTGAGAGAGAGCTTGATCGGTGTCTGAAGTAAAAAATACTGTGGAAGGCGTGGTGGAGATCACTTCTCGCAACATTGAAGCGTCAATTGCCTTTCATGATCCATCTCATATTCCGACGACGGAAGTTGAACTTTACACCTTTTATCGAAATACGGTCAAAAGACTATATAGTGTGATCCAAGCGGAGAACTCACTCCCGGCAGAAGTTCTGTTTGAAATTCACGCGGCATTCGAACATGTCAGTAGAATCCATGTTCTCGGTGCAGATCCGACGAACGAAACAAAAAAAGCCTACTCGCATCTAAAGCGTTCTTGTCTTGATATTTACAAAATTTATCTTCGTGATACCCTTGACATGTATGATGAATTGCGATTGACAGACACGAGTATCATCGACAATGGAAATTTTGACCATCAGCTTAAGTTTTTAGTTGGAGAAATTCGGCAAAAAGCGGCATTGGCCCGCACGTCCGAAGGTGATAAAGCGGGCGAGAACGAGGGAAAACTTCTTGCATTTGAACTTTGGCAAGAAGTAGCGTTGTTGTGCAAGAAACTGCGAGAGGATTTTTACTATGATAAAAATGTGGCATGGGCGAAGAAAGTAAAGTCGGAAGCAGATGTTCAGAAACAGCGCGAAGCGCGAAATGCAAATTGGAAATGGGCTATTGTGGGCTTCATTCTGGGTATTGTTGGCAATATTTTGGTCGCTTTTTTGATCAAAAGTGGGTAGATGGCAGGGTGGCGGGGGTGCCGTCCCATCTGATAGCTTTCTGATTACCGAAGTGACGCTGGGATTTTGCATCCCAGAGATTCCCGGGGACTCACCCCGGAAATCATTTGCACTCTGAGGTGAGTCTAAGTCCTCTCCCAGGGGAGAAGAGGATTTATGGGCAGGGTTCTGGGTCGGGTTTGATATCGGGGGAAAAGGCGATCAGCGTTGTGTTACCAGCTTTGTTCCAGGTATCCAACACCGCAAGTACTTTGATCGAGATGTCCATGCCGGGGTTCGGGTGCCGATGGAGGTCGAAAAGGACAGAGCACTGGGGCGTGGAACCCATTTGAAGTTCCGCCCGGTCGACGGCGGATCACTTGACTTTCTCTTCTTCCACACGCAAAGATGCTGCGGTGAAAAAGCACATTCCGATTCTCGGTTGTCTTGCGATTCTTGCTCTGTCCGGCGTCATCGCCGTGCGCGCCAATGCACAGGATGGCAAGCCCATTGACAAACTTCCGACCTCGAAGGTGGTCTGGGAATACAAGGTTTTGATCCCGAATGAAACAGGCCCGGACAAGCACGAGCAGAGGCGCAGCAATCTGGAGATTCAGCTCGCAGAAGTCGGACAGGATGGGTGGGAACTCATCGAATCGCCCTACATGAAGGGTATCCGCTACCAAATGCTGATCTTCAAGAGGCCCAAGGCATATTGATGATCTCCGCGCTTTTTCTCCAAGCCAGTCTTGGAATAAACCAGGAAGCGACTTCCGCACCCAAGGTTGTCGTGGCTTTGGAGATGTATCAAGACACCACCGAAGGTGCGATCACCACGGTGAGAGACACCGTGACCGCACTCTTCAAGATGGGCGGCTATGAAGTGGTTCAAACCGAGGTCACGGCTGAAGTGTGGCAATCGGCATTGGACAAGAAGAAGCCGAAACTGACGTACAAGGTCAAAGACTACATGCCCGACCTGCCCTCTCCCAAAGAGTTGCTGCTCTTGGGAGAGAAGGCCGGCTATGACTACGTCTTCGTCTATCGGTGCAAGTTCCATGCGGATAACGTATGGGTGACGCTTGGTCCGAAGACAAAGGGGTATTGCACGGTGGACGCCTATCTGGTTGATGTCAAGAACCGTGAACTGGATATGGAAGCTTCCAAGCTCCGGGCCGATTCGACAAGAGTTGAGAAGGGCTGGGAGACGGCTGCTTCGATCTTGGTCAGCCACATGTTCACAACCGTCAGCGGCGGTCCGAAGACACCACATCTTCAAGCTTCATCCCAACTCGCATTTGCAAAGACCTTCGAGCCTTGGCTTGAAAAGTTGGGAAAACTTCCTCCGCCGAAAACTGACTGAACTGCAAGCGAAGCCCTCGCCCTTCAGGGAGAGGGTTGGGAGAGGGTGCTCAACAACTACAGCCTTCAGGCCGAATGAACCCAAATCGACTAAGGCTCAAATCCCCCTCACCTGGCCTCTCCCCCGGGGGGAGAGGGAGTTTTTTGAGCGCTAACACCCCAGGGAGGGGGAGTCTAAACCGCAGCAAGAAAGAAAGATCAGCTGCCTTGGCCTTGCTGCAGCCGCTTTTCGAGCTCGTCGAGTTGCGCGTCGAGATCGGTGGTGGCGGCGGGGGCGGCTTCGGTTTGGGCGGCTGTGGGGGCGGCGAGGCCGAGCTTTTCTTCGAGGGCGCGGAGCTCCTCTTCGGCGGCGTAGTCCATCGCCGTGTCCTCCATCTGCATGATCTTGCCCTGGATCGAGCCGGAATACATTTCGTTGCGGGCGGCGGCTTCGGCCTGTTTGTTCGCGATCTTCTCG
>JAEYWW010000097.1 GCA_023428805.1 Armatimonadota bacterium
GTAGGAAGCCGCCTCCGGCGGAATTGAAAGCGGTCATGTCTGACCGCACTCCATGGAGTGCGCGATCGCTGGTGTCGCCCTTTTGAACCTCTGCGCACTGAAGTGCGGGAATCCGAGAGCCCCGCTGAAGCGGAGCGGTCCGTGGCGGATGCCTCCAGACTTGGGAGGGAGACGGGCCTCGCGGGAGCTCGGCCCTCCATTCGGAGTCCTGGAGGGCCGAACTCCTGTGAGGCCGTGCCCGCTCCCAATCCTCCTCAAAGCGCTCTTCATCGCGCAGAAGCACCAAGGTGCTCAATCCAGAGCTCGACCAAGGTCGCGCACTCCGACAGATCCGCACCTCTGGCAGATGTGCCCTAAAGCTCGCGCAAAGAAAAAAGCCCAGTCCTGTTGGACTGGGCTTTGCGGGCCTTACTCTGCTCCGGCTCCGGCCAATTCCGGTTCTTTGAGTTCGTCGGGACTCATTTTGCGGAATTTCACTTCGCCGTCCTCGCCGAGTTCCGCCATGATGATGTCGCCCTGCTCGAACTTCGATTCCAGGAACTGCTCGCTGAGCGGGTCTTCGATGAACCTCTGGACGGCGCGGCGCAGAGGGCGCGCACCCATGTTCGGATCGTAGCCCTTGTCCACGAGCATGTCCTTGACCGCGTCGCTGAGCATGATCGTGATGCCCATCTCCTTGGCCTGTTCGTTCACCCGCTTCAGGTAGAGGTCCGCGATGCGGAGAATCTCTTCCTTCGCCAGGTGCTGGAACACGATGACCTCGTCCACACGGTTGAGGAACTCGGGGCGGAAGGATTTCTTCATCTCCTCCAGCATCCGGGTCTTCATCATCTCGTATGTTTTCGGATCATTCGGGTCCATCTTCACGTCGCGGAAGCCCAGAGCCTTGTCCAGCTCGATTGGGCGGACACCGACGTTCGACGTCATGATGATAATCGTGTTGCGGAAGTCCACAAACCGGCCCTGAGAGTCGGTCAAGTGGCCGTCTTCCATCACCTGCAACAGGATGTTGAACTCCTCGGGGTGCGCCTTCTCGATTTCGTCGAGAAGAACGACGCAGTAGGGGTTTCGCCGAACCTGCTCGGTGAGCTGTCCGCCCTCGTCGTAGCCGACGTAGCCCGGAGGCGCGCCGACCAGTCGGGAGACCGCAAACCGCTCCATATATTCCGACATGTCGATGCGGACCATGTTCGCTTCCTTCTCGTAGAGGTATTCCGCGAGGGCTTTGGCGAGTTCGGTCTTGCCGACGCCCGTCGGGCCGAGGAAGATGAAGCTGGCGATGGGCCGCTTCGGATCCTTGAGGCCGCTGCGCGATCGGCGGATTGCGCGGCTGACCGCGCTGACCGCGTCCTTCTGGCCGATGATGCGGCGGTGAACGTCCGACTCCATTTTGAGGAGTTTTTCGGATTCGGCCTGCACCAGCCGCGTGACCGGGATTCCGGTCCAGCTTTGGACGATGGCGGCGATCTCCTCTTCACCCACGATGGCTTCAGGCTTCACTTCGGCGGACCATGCTTCCTCGCGCTCCGTGATCGAGTTCTCCAACTCGTCGTATTCGCGCTCCAAGCTCTTGACTTGATCCGATTCACTGGACTTGCGTCGAAGATGATCCAGTTCCGAGCGCATCTTGCTCAGTTTCTGCTTGTCCTGCCGCACATCGAGAGGCGGAAGGCTCTGTTGCAACCGGACGCGGCTGGCCGCTTCGTCGATCAAGTCGATCGCCTTGTCGGGCAGAGTTCGGTCGGTGATGTACCGCTGACTGAGCTGCACCGAAGTCATGATCGCGTCGTCCGTGATCTCGACGTTGTGGTGCGCCTCGTACCGCTCGCGAAGGCCTTTGAGAATGTCAATCGCCTCGTCTTCGGTTGGCTCCTTCACCTTGACGCTCTGGAATCTGCGCTCCAAGGCCGCATCCCGCTCGATGTATTTGCGGAACTCGTCCTGGGTGGTCGCGCCGATGCACTGGAGTTCGCCGCGGGCGAGCGCGGGCTTCATGATGTTGCTCGCATCAATCGCGCCTTCCGCTGCGCCGGCTCCGACGAGGGTATGAAGCTCGTCGATGAAGAGGATCACTTGGCCTTCGGCCTTGCGAACCTCTTCCATCACCTTCTTCATGCGCTCTTCAAACTCGCCGCGGTACTTGGTGCCCGCAACGAGTCCAGCCATGTCGAGGGCGACGAGGCGCTTGTCTTTGAGGAGATCAGGGATGTCTCCGCTGATGATGCGGAGAGCCATGCCTTCGGCGATGGCCGTTTTTCCGACGCCCGGATCACCCACGAGGCAGGGATTGTTCTTGGTGCGGCGCGTGAGAATCTGCATCACGCGCTCAATTTCGTTCTGCCGTCCAACGACCGGGTCGAGCTTGCCTTCGCGGGCGAGTTCGGTGAGGTCGCGGCCGAATTCGTCGAGGGTCGGCGTCTTGGTGCCGCCCTGAGGAGCGGCGCTTCCGCCGCCGCTGCTCCGGCCAGAGCCTGTCGAGCGCGTCTGCGTCTCGTTGTCCTGCAGGGCCATGACTTCGCGGCGGGCCTTTTCAAGCTCGATGCCGAGCTTGGCAAGGACGCGTCCGGCGAGCCCGTCGCCTTCGCGGATCAAGCCGAGCAGAAGGTGCTCGGTGCCGATGTAGTTGTTGTTGAGGTTGCGAGCCTCGTCGTACGCCAGGTCGATGACTCGCTTTGCCCTCGGTGTGAGGGTCATATCCTGGTTCTGCCGCAGGTCTCCCTTGGGCAGCTGCTTCTCAACCTCGGAGCGGACTTTGCTCAGGCTGACTCCGAGGCGTTCCAGGACACGAGCGGCAACGCTGTCGCTCTCGCGGACAAGGCCCAGCAGCAGATGCTCGGTGGAGACGTATCCCTCGCCGAACTTCTGAGCCTCTTCCTGAGCGTAGAAAACGACTTTCCGCGCTCTTTCCGTAAACCGCTGCCACATAGTTCTTGTTAGTTTCCTTTTTGCCTCGCATCGGCGTGGCTTCGCTTGACCTTATTTGTACTCAAATTGAGCTGGGTCTCGCTGGCTTGCCTCTGCTCATTAAATTAGACGTGCCAATGACATGATCGGTGCCCGAGTCCCTGTTGCGTATGGCTGTGAATTTTGATCCAGCAAATGCCCAGCCGCGTCCCGTGCCACGGTGTTCGCTGTTGTTTGGGAGGGGCTCATGGAGTGCGCGATCGCTGGCGTCGCGCTTTGGCAGGCGGCCGCCGCCCTTTTGAACCTCTGCGCACTGAAGTGCGGGAAT
>JAEYWW010000098.1 GCA_023428805.1 Armatimonadota bacterium
GTGAAGAGCTGCGTCGTCGTGTGATTGGCGATGACCTGTCCGTGGTCGTCGAAGATGACCACGCCCCACTTCTCACCGTAGCCCGGATACTGATTGATCATCACGACACGCCCGTCGGGTGTGATTAAAGTCTGCTGGGGATAGAACCCGACTTCACTCTTCCAGAGAGTCACCTGGCGCGCATCTTCGTCAAGGGCGAACAAGTGAAGCTTCGTGGGCTACTGTTTGTTGCCCACCCAGCGGCCCGGGGTGATCGCGATCGCAACCCCGCCATCGGCGGATGTCTCCACTTTCGGCCAAGGCGCCCGCCAGCTTGTCATGACGAGGGCGGTTGTCAATGTGGTGAGAACCATGCACCTTGGACGCGCGAATGGAAGCTTGGTTAGCCTCCATTCATTTGAAAGATTGCGAGATTGAGCATGGACGCAAAACTCACCCACGCAAGATAGGGCATCATGAGCACCGAGGCCGCCTTATTGAGCTGCCAGAATCCATAGACGCACGCCGCAATCATCATCCACAAAACTGCGATGACGACCAGCCCGAGCAAGGGTGAGCGGAGCCCGAAGAAGACCATCGACCAGATCGCGTTGAAGGCGAGCTGAGTTCCGAAAAGGGCGAGCGCCTCACGCCGTCCTTCGAGGTCGCCGTATTTGGAAACAATCGCCGCCGCGATCCCCATGAGGACATAGAGCAGCGTCCAGACAGGGCCGAACACCCAGCTTGGAGGGGTGAACCAGGGTTTGGCGAGCGCGGGATACCAATCCCGCAGGCCATCCATGCTGAACCATGAGCCCAATGCTCCGGCAATCAGGCTGAGTCCGATCCAGGCGCACAATGACCAGGCAAATTCTTGACCAATTCCCACGACCGGCCTGGACCGGATTGGAGTTTCCGAAGAAGCGCTCATGGGGAACACTACGGAACATGCGAGGCTGATTCCCGCGTCGCCGATCCGGGCCGGAACATTCCTATCCTTTTCTATCGGAATCTCTGGCCATTCATACGGTCAAAGTGTTTTGGCGATTCGGTCGTCGAAAGCCGTGGGGATGAAGCTTCGTTTGTAATCGTCGATGGCGAACCGATCGGTCATTCCCGCCACATAATCCACCGCACCTTGAACACCGTCGAAATCCGGATGCAATTTTCCGGGCTGAAGATAGTGCATGAAGAGTTCCTGGACGATACGCTCCGCTTTGAGGACATCGGGATAGACAACTGGGTAACGCTCGTAGACGTTGTCGAAAAGCCAGTTTTTCAGGTCATTCATCGCCGAAAGCAGGCCGGGCGACATCCTGACTGCGGGCTGGTCGAGGGAGTTTTCGATGACATCGTAGACCATGTGCGAGATGCGCCTGCCATGCGTCGATCCCAACTCGGCGAAGCCGCAGGGAATGGCGTCAATGATTCCGGATCGGAGCGCGTCGTCGAGGTCGTGGTTCATATACGCGATGCGGTCGCTGATGCGGACAACGGCGGCTTCCAAGGTTGAAGTGGGCTCCCCGTCGAATGCGGTGAGGTCGTTCTTGCCCTTGCTGTGCCCGCCAATCCCGCGCCGTGTTTCCTGGGTGAGATTGGCGTTGACGAGAACATCCAAGACGCGCAGAGACTGCTCGTAGTGGCGGAACTCCTGCGTGGAATCAACAGAGCGCAGCGCTTCATCCAGTGCCCGTTCTCCGGGATGGCCGAACGGAGTGTGCCCAACATCGTGCCCGAGGGCGATGGCCTCGATCAGGTCTTCGTTCAGACGCAATGCCCGGCCGATGGTCCGCGCGATCTGGGCGACTTCGAGCGAGTGGGTGAGCCGGGTGCGGTAGTGGTCTCCGACGGGGTCGATGAAGACCTGCGTCTTGTGCTTGAGGCGGCGGAAGGGCTTGGAGTGCAGGATTCTGTCCCGGTCGCGTTGGAAGCAGGTGCGGACCGGATCGGGCTCTTCGAAGAGTGGTCGGCCTTCGCTCTCCACGGAGAGCATGGCGAATGCGGAGAGTGTCTCCCGCTCCCGCTCCTCGATCATCAACCTGACGCGATCCGGCATCAATCCAGAGACGATGACGCGGCGGGGTTGGGCTCAATCCTCGATCCATCCTGGGTCGCAGTCACCAGATAGGGCTTGCCGAGAATGTGAATCTGCATACGGAGCGTTTTCCAGGAGGGCGGGAGGTTTGATCTCCCGCTGATCCAATAGCCGTCTTTGAGAGGCATTTTCCACTCGGCATCTTCCCAAGGTTTGGCGTCAATCCGGATTCCGGCAAAGCCGTAGATGACCGTATTCAGATAACCTGCCGCGCCGGTGATGAAGATCGTCTGCTGCGTCGTGGGGCGTTCGGAAACATAGTAGAAGGGCGGCTTGGCGTATCGCTTCCAAGAGCTTTTCCATTCCCGATAGGCTTCCTGAGAGTCCCCGAACCGAGCGCGGATGAGCGCGTGGATGGAATCGCTCATCGCGGGGCCATTTTTGTTGACCAGAGGCGCGAATTTCTCCAGCATTGGGATGGCCTGCTTTTCGGCTTCAGGATTTTGGAGCGGATAGATGGCGAGGACCGCCGCCGCCTGCTGATAGGCTTTCAACGGGTCATTGTCGTAGGTTAGGAATGCTCCGCCCGCGTCTTTTGGGAGAGCAAGTTTTCTGTTGATGCCGCTGCGGTCGAAGAGGCTTTGAACCGCGAGATTGGTGTAGAGATCGTTGTTGCCAATATGATATTCATCCGGGCTCATCACGTCCTTCATCTCCCAGCCGCGAGGGGTTTGTACAACCCTAAGGGAGAAGTAGCTGGCAGTATTTTCCGCAAAGCTGTGGGCAGGCTTCGACTCGATGAGCCCGAGCGCGGCGGATTGGAGCAGGGAATGGGCGACTGTGGCCGAGATGTGCTCCTGGTGCCGCGAATCACCGACGGCGGTTTCCTTCCCCGATTTTGAGGACTCCCAAGCGACCTTCGGCTTTGGCGCAATCAGCCCATTACGAGGGTTCTTTTCACGAACCCATTCTTCAAAGTTGGCGAGCATCCCGGGCTGGGTCTGCAGCCGATAGCGGGGGATTGCGGCGGCCTGCTCGGGCCGTGTCAGGGCCAGCGCGGGAAGCACCCAGGCGTCGGCATCCCAAAACACGTGCCCAAAATATCGGTCGCTGGTCGTCGCAAAGGGGCCGAGCCCACCTGGCCCTTTGCCCACGAACTCGAGCTGATGCTGAAGAGAAGCGATGATCTGCTCGTCTTCCTCCGGCCCATCCAATTCAATGGCAGGCGCATCGCGCTCCACGACTGGGGTCAGCTTGTGCGTGCGGAATGTGACGGAGAACGACCTGGTTTCTCCGGGCAGATATGCGGCAGAATACTGACCGTCCTGCTCATCGAACCCATCGCCCGCCTCCACCTGAATGATGTGGCCTCTGGGGATGAACTCGGGCGGGAGCGGCTTGGCAGTCTGCTTGGAGACCAAAAGCTCGCCATTGGAACTGCTCTTGAACTCGATTTCAAACTTCGCCAGGACATTGCCTGCTTCGGGGTGAGCGGTGACCTTGAACTCTCCCAGCATGGGGTCAGTCCAGATCGTCGTGATGACAGATGTTTTGTAGTCCAACAACTGTGAATAGCCTTGTGCCCGCGCCAAATCCCAGTGCATGCCATTGAAGGAAATTTCTGGACGAAGGCTGATCATCAGCGGCTTGATCTTTTCTTCGGGCGAGCCATCCACAACTCCATCGGCGTAAACCAGAGAAGAACTGGCCGGGAGGCCATCCGGCTCCAGCGGAATGCTCGTCCTGCCAGCGTCCAGATAGGGTTTGGAGGCGCCGATCTCCCCCACCACGCCGGGAGTCAGCGCTTGGGGAGCCGATGAAGGTGTTTGAGGGCGGGCGCATCCCAGCACAATCAGCGCGCAGAGAAGAGACACAGCGGCCCCCCTTGCGTCAAACTGCATGACATGGGAATGATTGAATTCAGCGGCAATGGCAAGCCGTACACGGGCTATCTTGCGCCGAGCGCGACGGGCAAGGGGCCGGGCGTCATCGTGATCCAGGAGTGGTGGGGGCTGGTCGGCCATATCAAAGATGTCGCGGATCGCTTCGCATCCGCCGGTTTCACGGCTCTTGCGCCCGACTTTTATCATGGCGTCCAGACGACCGAGCCTGACGAAGCGGGTTCGATGCTCATGGCCCTCAACATTGGGGACGCCGAGCGAGTGATCCAGGGTGCGGTGGATGCCCTGCTTGCGCAGGATTCGGTCGAGGGCAGTCAGGTTGGCGTCGTGGGCTTCTGCATGGGAGGGCAACTTTCGATGTATGCTGCGACGATCAATAAGAAGATTGGAGCCTGCGTCAACTTCTACGGTGTCCATCCCAACGTCCACCCAGTCTTCCGCGATCTGGAGGCTCCCATGCTCGGATTTTTCGGCAACGACGACCACATCACGACGCCGGACGTGGTGAATGCGATTGATGTTGAGCTGAACGATCTGGGCAAGGCGCACGAGTTTCATCGGATGGAAGGCGTCGGCCACGCATTCTTCAACAGCGACCGTCCTGAAGTTTATGACGCTGATGCGGCGGAAAAGGCCTGGACAAGGATGCTGGGCTTCTTCCGCGAGCATCTTTGACTCAGGCAAGAAGAGCCAGCGCACAGGCCGCCGCCGCCGCCGTATCGACTCGGAGAACCCGGGGACCAAGGGTCGCGGCGCGATCACCGATCAGCGCGACTTCCCGGGGAGCCCAGCCGCCTTCCGGGCCAATGACGAGAGTCATTTTGGCCTGGGGAGTAAGGGTTGGGCTCACGCCTTCCACTTCGGAGAGAACAATCGCTGCGGGGATTTCTTCCAGGAGCTTGGCGAAGCTCGCGACATAGCGAATTCGAGGGAGACGGGTTCGGAAGGAAACTTCGCAGGCTTCCCGCGCGATGGAGTCGAGCCGCTTCATCTTGGCTTCGAGCTTGCTGGCGTCCCAGCGCACGACTGAGCGTTCGGCCGGGAAGACGATGAACTCGGCCACGCCCATCTCGCTGCCCATGCGGACGGACTCCTCCAATTTTTCCTGTCGGGGCATTCCGAGGGCGAGAGTGACGTGACGCGGCGACTCTGTCTGGGGCTCGAAGGTTTCGAGTGGGGCGACGGAATGACCGCGCAGTTCGCATCGGATCAATCGCCCATCGCCGGGAAGCACCACGACCTGGTCTCCGGTGCCGAGTCGGAGCACATTGCGGAATTTCCTCACCTCTTCAGCGGGAAGCTCGAAAAGCTCGGGCATCTCGGCGGGCCACGCAGTGACAAAAGCTCGCGGAAGTGACCTCAACGGAGGAATCGGGCGGCTATCCAATTGTCCTCCTGGATGGCGCGATCCAGCCGGAATCCGCATGATTCGGCTGCCCGCTGAACATCCGGCCAATTTGCGTCAATGATCCCGCTGACAATCCAGCACCCGCCGGGCGCGACCCTTTCGGCGGCATCCGGGGCGATCGAGATCAGCGCCGCGCTGATGATGTTGCTCAATACGATGTCGTATTGGCCGGGAGCGAGCGGCTGAAACCCGCGCCCCTCAAATACATTGACGTGCACGCCGTTGCGGGCGGCGTTCTCGCGGGAAGATTCGACTGATTGCGATTCGACGTCCACCGCATCCACCACCGCTGCTCCGAGCATCCCCGCTCCGACGGAAAGGATTCCGCTGCCGCAGCCAATGTCGGCGACCCGTCGGCCCGCAACCTCGGCTTCTTCCAGCAGTTCAAGGCATCCCCGAGTGGTCGGGTGATCTCCGGTGCCGAAGGCCTGTCCGGGGTCGAGGACGATCACACGGTCATCGGGCTGAGCATCGAATTCCTCCCAAGTCGGGCGGATCACCCACCGTTGCCCGATGCGTCGTGGTTTGAAGAATTGCTTCCAAGATTCCGCCCAATTCTCCTCGGCGACTTCGCGCATGTCCACCTGCAGCGCGCCGAAACGAATCAATTCATCCCGCAGCGCGTCAAATCGCAGCTCTTGTCCAGGCGGAAGATAGGCGCTGAGGGTGGGGGGATGATCGGTTTGAACCGTGCCTTCAAGCCCGTGGCGGTCGAAGATTGCGGCCCAGAGCCCCCAGTCTTCGGGAGTCTGGGGAAGAGTGGCTTTGACTTCGGTCCAGACGCTCATTTCTTCTTCTTGAACAGCCCGCCCAGGAATCCGGATGCCTTCTGACCCTTCGGGCTGGTTTCGCCCGCCAGTTCGGCGAACCGGCGGAGAAGCTGCTCCTGCTCGTCGGAGACCTTGGAGGGCACGCTGATGGTGGCCTGAACGATCAGATCGCCTCGATGCTGCCCGTGAAGCCGGGGAAGTCCCTGACCCTTGATTCGGAATTCCTTGCCCGGGTCCGTTCCGGCATCAATGTCGAGTTCGAGCGGTCCGGTCAGCCCGTCGATCTGGATGGTGTCGCCCAGCACCGCCTGAGCGTATGTGAGTTCGACGAGAGTGAAAAGGGTCGTTCCATCCCGCTCAAACCTGTCATCTTCCTCAACTTCAAGAACCACGTAGAGGTCGCCCGGATGGCCCGAGCCGATGCCGTCCGATCCCCGACCTTGAACGCGCAAAGTGGAGCCTGACTCGATTCCCGAAGGGACTTGAACTGTGATCGTTTCCTCGACTCTCTCCAGCTTGCGCCCCTGGCAGGTTGGGCACTTCTCTTCGATGATCTCGCCTGTGCCGGAGCAGTTTGGGCAGGTCGTCGAAGTGCGGACAGAGCCGATGAT
>JAEYWW010000119.1 GCA_023428805.1 Armatimonadota bacterium
GCTGACGATTAGCTGATTCCCGCTTCAGTTGCGGATGACAGAGTTGCTCTTCTGCAAGGCGTTTACGCGGCGGTGCAGCAAGTTTGTGCAGGTGAAGCCCTCACCACAACGCCGTGGCATGGGCGTCCCGCCCATGAGTCTCCCGGGCATCTTGCCCGGGGCGGTTGTTGCTTTTGAAACTATGCGCGATGCGGAGCACCAAGGTGCTCAATCCAGAACTCGACCGAGGTCGAGCACTCCTGGCTGACCTGCACCTCTAGAGAGGGGCACCACCCGCAAAGCTGTCCGTCCCGGTGGCGGCTCAGCGAATCATCCCCAGACTGGGGAGGGAGATGGGCCGCGTGGAACTTGGCCCTCCACTTTATCTGCACTTCCTTGGAGGGTCGAGCTCCTGCGAGGCTTACATCAAAGCGAGGATATTCGCGATCAACTTTCAGGAGTTGCTTCGACTTTTATTCCGATGGTCGCCACAACCTCGGCGACACCCTGACATTCTTCTTCGCTGGCTCGGTGGACGATGCAGTGGCCATAGTGGTCGACTTCCCATGCTTCAATATACGCTTCATCCGAGTCGCAGCCTGTGGCAAGCATGAGGATTGTCATCACTTCGTCGTAGGTGTTGTGATCGTTGTTGTAGATCGTAACCAGCCATTTGGGTGCCTGATCTTCGGAGGTTGAGTGGTCGACGAGGGGAGCTTCGATGGTCTGCGTCATGCGAAGCGGTGAACGGACTCCATTCATCTGCGCTCGATAGAATCTCTTGAGCCCACTGCGTCCGCCAGCGCGGCGGCTGACGCGGTCAGGTTTGGTGGTGGATTGATTTCGCCAGGGCATGATCAGTCCTCCCACTCCTTTCTGACTTCGGTCTTGACTCCGATCTGCGCGATGATGGCGGCGATGCGCTGGCACTCGGGTTCGGTGGAGAAATGAACCCAGGCTCTGCCGATTTCGTGTGCTTCCAGGGTTTCGATCACAGCTTCATCAATCGGGCATTGAGTGGCGTAAATGAGAATGCTGACCACGCGATCAATGGGAGTGAAGTCGTTGTTGTAGATCAGGACGCCGTAGCGATCACCCAGTCCGCTATCCTGAATGGCGGAATCTGGTCTTTCGATTGTCTCAAGTTGAGATTGAATCATCAATTGATCGCCTCTTCAGATTCTACAACGACTTCGGCCAAATGTTCAGCATTTGTTTCGCGCCGCGCCCTGTTGAGGATCAAAAAGAGGGCCATTCCAAGCCACCCGGCCAATCCCAGCAATCCTCCCAGGTGCAGTCCAGGCGGTGTGTAGCGGAATTCAATCTGGTGCTCCCCTTCGGTCAGATCGACCGCGCGGAATGTTCCTGGCTTGATTTCGGCTTTCTGCCCGTCCACAAACGCCTCCCATCCGGGCATATGGCGATCCTTGACGATCAGTTCTCCCGGGCCGGTGGCGGTGATCATTTGGCGGGAGAAGCCGTCGAAGGTGATGCTGGCCTGACCTTGGGGTGTGTAGGCACGGCCCTGAGTCTGGAGTTCGGCAAAAAAGAGGCGGTCGTTCTCAAAGATGCCGTCACCTCCCCCGGCATATCCATCGCGCGGGCGATTCGAATACACCCGCGAAACCCCCGCTTCGGCCAGCTTCACAGGGTCGAAGCCGGGCTTGATGTGCATGATGTTGCCGTTCGCGGGGGGCGCGGAATCCTGCCCGTTGATGTCGTTCAAGACCGCGACTGTGTCGCGATGAAGCAGGGAATCGTAGCCGGCGATGTCGTTGATGCCCGAGATTGACGCCACGTTGGGAGGCATCAGAGCGTGCTGACGGGTCAGCAGATCCCAGCCTTGGTTGATGAAGGCATAACGTGCATTGGGATCGAAATTGCGGGCGGGGATGTCGGCCTTGGCCGAGAGCACGGTCCACGGTGCGGCGGTCAGGACCTGGGCGAGAACCGCCGAAATCAGGGCTTGGGATGCGCGTTTTTCCTTCCAGAACCAGATTGCGGCGGCGGCGCAGATTGTCGAAAGAATGATGGTGGGAAGTCCGCTGGTCAAGGCCCCGGTGATGAACGGCGCAGGGGCGAAATTGGGAATCCAGGAGCCCAAGTTGCCAGCCGCCAATTGAATTCCAATCACCGTTGCCGCAAAAATTGCGGCGACTCCTCCCCACAATGGCTTTGGCTTGGCATCTTCATCCTGCTTCGGCCAAACCAGACCCGCCGCAACGCATCCCCACAGGACGAAGAGCGAGATCGCGCGCCCTGGAGAACCTGTCGCAGCCCATCCGGGCACAGTGAAATAGAGCAGTTGATTGAGGGGCGTCCCTGCTGCCAGCAGCAACCCAACAAAGCCCACGAGATTGAGTGGGAGTGCCTCGCGGAACCGGCGGCGAATGGAAAAAAGAACCGCCAGAATCAGCACCATCGGGCCGAAGGCCATCGCGCCTTCGGCGAAGGCCGCTCCGCGTCGGACATAGGCGGGCCAGTAGCCGGGATAGACGGTGCCGTCCTCAAGAGTGGCTCCTTCGGTGCCGGGAAATCCGGTCGCGGCGGCGTAGCCGAGGCCGAGGAACTCAAAGGGCTCGATTCGTCCGCCCACGTACGCCTGGTAGCCCTCCATAGTCGGCGCGGCGCGACGGTGGCTGAATTGGCTGTATTGCAGGACAGGAACAAGCTGCGGCGCGGCCATCAGCCCGCCCAGCACTATCGCCGCCACCCCCCAACCCAAGCGGGGAAGCCTCTTCTCGGTGAAAACGAGTGCGAGACCCAGCAGCAGAACCGCCATCATGCCGTAGGCGGAGAATTGCAGATGCCCGGAAAGGAGCATCATGCCGATGCCGAATGCCAGCTTGCCGCCAGCGTTTCGCGGGCGGTCGCCCTTCACCAATTCCACCACCCACGCCAGGCACCAGGGAATCCAGGAGCAGGTCGTGATGACAGAGGCGAGCGGCGTCCAGCCGAGCATGAAGGCGGAGACGGCAAATGAGGCGCCGGCAAAGAACGCGCCATGCTCACTGCCTCCCATATTCAGGACGAATCTGCGGACACCCAGACCCGCCC
>JAEYWW010000156.1 GCA_023428805.1 Armatimonadota bacterium
AGGTAGCACCCCGCACATCCGATGCCCCAATCGGTCCAGTTGAACTTGCTCTCGGCAATCTTCATCGACTGGGTTGCGGTGCCGAGCAGCAGGGCCAGCGGCAGATTGAGCACGATGCCCGAACGAATTTTGCGGATGACAGACCGGGGACTGACGGGCTTCCAATCTGGCGAATCCAGTCTGATTCCCGGAAGCGCGACATTCAGGAGGTCTGGAGCGCGGGTTGACTCCATCAATGGGCTGATCAGGTTCGCGTTCAATCCCGCCGCCGACTGCTGCCCTTCATTGCTTGATGCCGCAGCGGCGAGTGAGCCAGCCGTGTCCACATGCATCGAGCAGAGCTTCATCCATCGCTGGACCATCGTCTCCGAGACCCTCACGACTTGAATTCTGCGGATCTGAATCACGTTCTCCACATGGTTCAGCAAGCCGTAGGTGCGCTTGAGTTTTCCGCTCTGCTGGCGGAGTTCAAAGCCCCAATAGGTCACAAAGGACATGACGATGGAGGCGATCCAGCCAATCAGGAGAAGCCCGAGCAAGGCCAGGGCACCCGTCTTCCACCAATCCATGCGCTCCAAGAAGGTGCCGCTCGACCGGAGGGCATTTCGCGCGCTGCGCTCGATGAGCGCCTGCGATCCCACGCCAAAAAGGCCGACGACCGCAAAGAAGATTGCAAATGCCCGGTTTTGAGTCGCGCCCGCAAGAAACAGCTCCCTTGAGGTGGCCGCGTAGACAAGAGGATCCTGCCTGGCCGCCATCACCGGGCTCATGGCGAGGTGCGACTCTCCTGTCAGGAGAACTTTGAGCCTGCGGGCGTTGTCTTCGGAAAGCGCGGAGAGCTGGGCTTCCGCCTTTGCTCCCCCGGCTGTTTCAATCTCCACATCAACGATGCCCATGATGCGATGGAGCAGCCCGCGCTTGAGATTGATGTTCTGGATGCGATCAAGCGGGATGGTCCGCGTGCTCCTTGTCACCCATCCATCGGTGATCACCAGGCTGTCTTCGGTCACCGCATAGCGATAGTTGAAATAGCGCACGACCGCGCCCAGGCCGATGAAGAGTCCGACACCCGCAGCGATCAATTCGCTCATGCTGGAGCTGTCGGTCGCCGCCCCTCTGACACAGGAGAAGGCAAGGATGACAAGAGCCGTCAAGAGCTTGCGCACAGCCTGAACGACTGATAGAAGAATGGTGCCCGGGTGCAGCCGATGGAAGACAGGCTGGCTCATGGCAGGGGGGGCGGTTCAGTCGCCATGGGAGGCACCGCGGGCGGAGCCTCCAGATGCAGCTTCGCCGAGCGGAGAAGTATCTCACGAATTCGCTCGGCCTCCTGCGGAGAGAGGCCGGGAATTTGAACGGCTGCTCCCACTTGGCCGCCGACATACACGCTCATGTCGCAAAGTCCGAGCTTGCGGGCGATCGGCCCGGCGGCGATGTCCACATGCTGAATGCGCGCCCGGTTGATGAAGCGCATCGTGCGCCAGAAGATGCCATGCGCGACCGAAAGATCGTCATCGCCGAGCCGGTAGCGGTACATGTCGTACTTCCGCCCCGCCAAAAAAATGGGGAGGCCGATGGTCAGGAGGGCGAGCACTGCCGGGATCACTCCGATGGGGACGATGAAGCGTCCCTCAGATCGGAGGATGAAAATGTCGAATGGCAGCGAGACTCCCGTCAAAATCACACCCGTGATGGCGGATTGGATCCGCCACAGTGTCTTGACCTTCGGCTCCAGAAGGCTCCACCCTTCCAACGACAGCGCCATCAGCTTGCCCGGTGTTTTTCCGGCTGGCCAAGAACGTTCTGCTGCTCCCGCCTCCGCCGCCTCAGAAGAAGGGCCTCTCGGGCCAAATCGAGGTGCATCAGAGCCGCCGCATTCTCTTCACAGGCCAGGTCGCGCCCCTGGAAATCGAGCAGCTTGTTGGTCAACAGGTCCAGGACATCCTCGATCCTGCAGCCGTTGATCCCCACTTCCTGCGGGTGCCCATGCTGGAAGACAATCTTGATGTATTCGGTATCAACGACGGCTTCGCTGCCGTCGATATGCCGCCACTTTTCCATGTTTTCGCCCATATCTGCTCCTTGGTCCAATCGAGAAATCAGACCTCAGAATACCTACGTGGTTTGGTCTTTGCCTGGTTCGATGTTCTGTGCTGGTGAGCCGTTTGCAGAATGTGCCGGGTGATTCAAATCTGAGCGAGGTTGTCGTGTGCAGGGTGAAGCCCGCATCACACCGCAGCGCCGTTCGTCCTGGCGGCGACCGAGGTCAGAGCTTTCGCTTTGGAGTGCGGCGAGACATCGCCGCTTTCACTTGCGGCGGAGCCGCCCTCGTTGCTCTGGTTTGAAAGCAAGAGACCGCCTCCGGCGGAATTGAAAGCGGTCATATCTGACCGCACTCCATCTGGGCCAGGCCAAACTTGGGAGGAAGACTGGCTTCGTGGAACTCGGCCCTCCAAGGAAATCCTGCCAATGGAGCGCCGAGCTCCCGCGAGGCCGTTGCTCGCTTCCAATCCTCCTCAAATCGCTCTTCATCGCACAGAAGCACCAAGGTGCTCACTCCAGAGCTCGACCCAGGTCGAGCACTCCGACAGACCTGCACCTCT
>JAEYWW010000161.1 GCA_023428805.1 Armatimonadota bacterium
GGCTGGGCGAATGCGGGGAGGGTGACGGCGGCGAAGAGGAGGGTGAGCAGGAGTTTGAACGGCGTCATGTTGGGGAGACGCGGGAGATGGGGCGGTTAGTTACGCACCCCTCTTCTGGGGGTCAAAGCAGTAGTCAACGACTGGCTTTTTTCACGCCAATCTCAACCAGGCAGACGATCATCAGGTTCTTTAGCAACAACCCTTAAAGGGTTTGCCATCCCGCTTCAACCAGTTGCCGCCAGGAGTTTGCGTCTGAGTGCGGTCATTGACAGATCCGCGCCGAAAACCTTTGCCGGAATTCTTTGCCATGCCAAAGGAATACACGTGTGTATACTTTTATTTGACTCTTGGTGAAGATTTGTATGGATCGATATTCGGTAGGAGGTCAGCGCGACGATTTCTACGAACCCGGTTCGAACATGCTTGTACTCAAGAATAAAATTGGAATCGCCAGTGCGGAAGAAATGGGTTTAGCTGAGACTCAAGCGCTTGATGCCGCGTATCGTTGGAGTTTTGACGAGTACGAAACCACAACTCAGTTCAATCTTGCCGAAGTTCAGCGCATGCATCGGACTTGGTTGGGGGCGATCTATGACTTTGCCGGAGAGTTTCGGACCGTCAATATCAGCAAAGGAGAGGTGCTCTTCGCTCCAGCCGCTTACTTGGAATCTTCCGCCAAGGGCTTCGACTCACTTCTCCAGGCGATGACTCCTTGTGCAGAAATTAAGAGAGACGAACTTATCTCGCGCATTGCAGAAGTCCATGGAGAATTTCTACTGCTCCACCCTTTCCGTGAAGGCAACGGAAGAATTTCACGCTGGCTTGCCGATCTCATGTCGTTGCAGGCTGGGTTTGGACTGCTCGACTGGAAGTTTGACGAGACGGGAGAAATGGGTCGAGAAGTATACTTTGACGCTCTGCGGCAAGCCTATGCCGGACGCTTCACTTCTTTGGAGACTTTGGTGCGGAGCGCAATTGAGAATGACCAGATGTAGGCGAGACAGAAAGGTATCTACCCGTAGTGGAATTCCGTTTGACGTAAATGCCCTCACAAGCTGAGCTTGACTCAACAGCTTTCCCAACACTTGCGTCCCGATTGGCGCAAGTGTTGACGTGCGGATTACGCGACAGCTTGCTCACAACTCTATTTTACCGGGTATTGCTCTTACCCAAACGGATTCAAAGGCGCGATCCACCTGCAAGTTCGACCTGTCGTGGAAACCCTCCGAAGACTCCGACCTGGAATCCTACAAGGTCTATGGAGGTCTGGCCTCGGCGGAGAGCGTCGGAACGCCGTCGGGTTTCATCGCCACGATTCCCGCCGGAACGGAGGAATACGCCACCACCTTCGGCACCAGCGAGATCGGCCTTGGTGCGACGTTCAAAGTCTACGTGGTTCTGGATACGGGGAATGAAGCGGGCTCCAACCTAGTGACGATCTTTGTTCCGTCGGGAGTAGTGCCGGAGCCGTAGGAAACCGATTGAAAGTGTAAAGGGCTGCCCGATATCGGGCGGCCCTTCGGAATCTTAGGCCCCTAGGTACGCCTGCACGGTCAACACCCCTTTGGGCGATAAGGTGACATCTCCGGTGGCTCGATTTAATTCAATGAGCCGGTCCTCGTGTAGCCGTGTCAGGATCTGTGAAATGAATCGAGATGGATTCGCATACTCGATCCAAGCGATAAGTTGCTTGGCATTAGCTCTGCCGTTCGATGAGTACGTAAGTAAAAGTGCTTGCTGCGCAGCAGTCAATCCTGGCTTAAGCACTCGCTTGACATCTTCTACGGCCCACACTTCCGGAACATCGAACTGGACGCATGCATGCACTAAGGTCTCAGCCTCTTTAAGAGGAATGCCGTGAAAGACACGAATCAGCTCTGCAATAATCCACCGCGCAGTAAAAGCCACATATCGAGAATCCATTTCGCTTGGATCGACATCTCCTCCGACATGTCCCACATTGCGATTGTTACGAACTTCATACAAAGCTGGCAACATACGCGGGATCAAGATACAGAGTGATCTTCCGTGAGTCGCATTGTGAGCTTCCACTCGAGAGCATGCGGTGACCATGTTTGGCGGTTTACTTGGACCAGCACCCCAAGTGCCGCTTACTACGCACTGAATAATCGAAATCACGCATTCAGAGAAGCGGCCTCCATCAAGTTCCGCTGGACGCCAGAGATTCAGCCTGTAGTTTCGCTCAATGTCTTCAAAGGAATCTAGGAGCGGTATACGATATGGGTCTGGAATCGTAGATAGCGCTTGGTGCAGTTCAGGAGTCACTTGGTGAGCTTTCCTTCCTCATTGCGTTTGTCTCAATTGCGGTCAACTTGAGGTCGTCGAAATCTTCGTAGACAAACCGCTTTGCCTTCTTACCCTGTGAAATCATGTTTTTAAAATCAGTGGGCCAATCCCAATTCTGGTCTTGGTAACATGTTGCAGCCTGACGAATGCCAACGGGCTCGACATCCAGAACATGCCGAAGGTAGTAAATGGCTCCACTAATCTTGTCGATGTGTGATTTGAGTGTCCTCTTTTGAACAAAATCACCAAAGCTTGGCTTGCCTTCTGGTTCAAGATTGAGATCAGGATCAATGTCTGGTGTTCCCTTGCCCGATCCTAGCCTAGACTTCTTGGCCGTCTTCTTAGGCGGGTATGTGTCGTCCGCTACGGACTCCTTGGCGGCCACTCTTTGATCTGGGAAGCCGATGGTGGCGAGGCCAGCCTTCGCCAGAAGGCTCTTAAAGGCCATCTTCCGAGTCTCCTCGTCGGGAATGTCCTTCGTTGCTTCATTAATCTTTGCGACCAGCGCAATTTCTTCCTCGATGTTCATATGGCAGATTATATCCAGGGGGATGTAGACGGTGCCCCCTAAAACGCCCCTTTGAGTGATGACTAGCCGACCGAATGCTCCAAACTCACACCAAGTAACTTCTGCGCCTCGACCGCGAACTCCATCGGAAGCTCCCGGAACACATCCTTGCAGAATCCCGAGACGATCATGTTCACCGCATCCTCCTCGGAAATTCCCCTCTGAGCCAGATAGAACAACTGGTCTTCGCCGATCTTTGAGGTCGTGGCTTCGTGCTCCATTTTCGCGGTGGAGTTCTTCACCTCGATATAGGGGAAGGTGTGGGCGCCGCAGCGGTCGCCCATGAGCATGGAGTCGCAGACCGAATAATTGCGCGCGCCATCCGCGCCCTTGTTGATCTTGACCAAGCCGCGATAGGTGCTCTGCCCGTTCCCGGCGGAGATGCCCTTCGACACGATGGTCGAGCGGGTGCGCTTGCCGATGTGGATCATCTTGGTGCCGGTGTCGGCCTGCTGCTTGCCGGCGGTCAGGGCGACCGAATAGAACTCGCCGACCGAATCATCGCCGCGCAGGATCACGCTCGGGTACTTCCAGGTGATCGAGCTGCCCGTCTCTACCTGGGTCCAGGTGATCTTGGCGGCGCGCTCGGCCCGGCCCCGCTTGGTGACAAAATTAAAAATCCCCCCCTTGCCTTCCTTGTCGCCGGGGTACCAGTTCTGGACGGTCGAATACTTGATCGTGGACCGCTCTTCGGCCACGAGCTCGACGACCGCCGCGTGAAGCTGGTTCTCATCGCGTTTCGGCGCGGTGCAGCCTTCGAGATAGCTCACCGAAGCCCCCTCGTCGGCGACGATCAGGGTCCGCTCGAACTGCCCGGTGTTCTGGGCGTTGATGCGGAAGTACGTCGAAAGCTCCATCGGGCAGCGTGTGTTCTTGGGGATGTAGACGAAGCTGCCATCGCTGAACACCGCCGAATTCAAAGTCGCGTAGTAGTTGTCGCTGTAGGGCACGACCGAGCCGAGGTACTTCTTCACCAGCTCCGGATGCTCCTGGATCGCCTCGGAAATCGAGCAGAAGATGACCCCCTGCTCGGCGAGCTTCGCCTTGAAGCTGGTGAAGACGGAAACAGAGTCAAAAACCGCATCCACGGCCACGTTCGAGAGCAGCTTCTGCTCCTCCAACGGAATGCCGAGCTTGTCGTAGGTCGCGCGAATCTCGGGGTCCACTTCGTCGAGCGAATTGAGCTTGGGCAGGTTCTTCGGCGCGGAATAGTAGCTGATCGCCTGCAGGTCCACCGGGGTGTAGGTGACGTTCGGCCAAGTCGGCTCGGTCATGGTCTGCAGGTGGCGGAACGCCTTCAGGCGGAACTCCAGCATCCACTCCGGCTCATTCTTCTTCGCGCTGATGAAGCGGACGGTCTCCTCGGTCAATCCGGGCGGCAGGGTCTCGGCGTCGATGTCGGTGACGAACCCCCATTTGTAATCCCGCTCGGCAAACTCCTCCAAGAGCTCGTCATCGGTCTGTTCCACGACCGGACTGGTCAGCGGAGTGGGGTCGAGAGTGTCTGCCATAAGCTTTGCTGTCCTTTTCTACGCGCGAAAGGGGGACACCAAGATTCTACTGGAACGCGGGAGAGCCGTTTGGGTCACAAAAAAGCCGCGCCGTCTGA
>JAEYWW010000180.1 GCA_023428805.1 Armatimonadota bacterium
GCCGAGCACATGGTTGTCGAAGCGATTGAGCGGGGGGAGGAGTTGAGGCCGGAGATTGTCCGCCGGATGCCGCGCGTTCATCCTCGCTGTGGGACAAATCTGGCGGCGGGATTGATGCTGTTTCTCGGCATCCTGGGCTGGGATGGAATCGCGGATTTTCAGCTCCGTCTGATCACTGCGCTCATTGTCACTCTGATCGCCTGGAAGCCGATCGGATCATTGCTTCAGCATTTCGTCACAACGAAAACTCCCAGCGAAAAGCAGCTCGCTGGGGGGATTCGTTCGGGCCAGGACCTCCTGCGCAAGACGCAGAATCTCTCCAACGATCCGGCAAATGGATTTCAGAGAGTTCTCTCGAGTGGAGTGCTCCAAATCATTTCCGGCTCCCTGATCGCATCTGGGCTTCTCTATCTCATCATGGAAGTGCTCAGGGTGCCGGAAAAGTGGCGGGTATTCTAGCTCTTTCCTTTTCGAGGCTTTTGGACCGTGGACATCGCATACAAAATTCTTATGGGCATCGAGGTCTTCGTCGCCCTCCTCCTGACCGCCATCATTTTTGTGACGGGCAAGGGTGATGCGATGAGCAGCGGCGCATCCGGTGTGCGCACAACCTTCCGCGGCAAGGCGAGCTTTGACGACAAAGTGGCCCGTGTCGTTGTGGGGCTGGGATGCACCTTCATTCTCCTCGCGATCATCCTGGACGTGATGGCGAAGAATTCTCCCGATACGCCTGCCATTCCGACCTCGTCCAACCAGACCAGCCACGCTCCAAGCACTCCGACTCCAAGTGCACCCACCCCGGCTCCGAATAATTCAAACCAATGATCTTCACGGAAGCCTGACTTCCGCGAAGATTCCCCTGCTGCAGTCGCTTCGTGCGGAAGCTGACCTCTCTTTCGATACGGGTGATTCGATCAAGGCGGGAAATCTTGCGTTGCCCCTTCACCCGGAGGTGGTCTGGCCGATCTTTTCCCAGCTTGATCTGACAGCCTCTGTGCCTGGAAATCGCGAGAGCCACCTTCTCGCTGCCGGAGTCCAAGCGAAATTTGCGGGAGCTTCGCACCCAGTTCTCTGCTCCAACTGGCGGGACCGTGGCGGCAATCTCGTTTGGCGAGATGAACTAAGACTGGACGTCAATGGCCTGCGCGTTGGCGTCTTTGGAGTGATGGTCCCAATGGTGACAGCCCGGATGAAGACTCAGGGACTGAGCGCATATCTCTGGGATCAACCGATTGATCAGGCCCGGCGAAAGGTGGATGAGTTGAGGAGCAAAGTGGACTGCCTTATCGCGCTCACCCACATCGGCATTGCCCAAGACCGCAAGCTGGCGGAAGCCTGTCCCGAATTGGATTTGATCCTGGGCGGGCATTCGCATACCGTGCTGAACGAACCCGAAGCAGTCAACGGCGTTCCGATCTGCCAGGGCGGTTCACATGCCCGCTTCATCGGACGATACGCCTGGGAGCCGGGAGCGGGCCTGGTTGAATCCGAACTCATCCCCTGGTCCTGAGGCATACTTTCTCCGTGCTGAGGGTTAGGAACCTGGGCCGCCGCTTCGGCGAGCGGTGGGTTTTCCGCCGCATCGAGTTCAACCTCGAACGCGGCCAAGTCCTCACCATCATCGGCCCCAACGGATGCGGAAAATCCACGCTCCTCAAGGTGCTTTCGGGGCTGATGCCTCCGAGCGAAGGTGATGTGGCCTGGAGTTCAACGTGGGGATTGGCGGCATTGGATGCTCAGCTCTACCCACAACTCACCGCACTCGAACATCTGGAGTTTGTTCTACGCCTCAGGCCGGGTTCGCAATCTTCAAGACAACTCCTTGACCATGTTGGCTTGGCGGAGGCCACCGACCGTCCCGCCAGCCAGCTCAGCAGCGGCATGAAGGCACGGCTCAAGCTAGCCATGGCTCTTCAACACGACCCCGAAGTGCTGCTTCTTGATGAGCCGACTGCCAGCTTGGATGACTCCGGACGCGCAATTGTGGAGCGCGTGGTTGCCGACCAGATGACGCATGGGGCGGTCATCATGGCGACCAACGACGCCCTCGACCGGAGGATGGCCACCCATGAACTCGCGCTGGCTTGAGCAGAGCAAAGCCGTCTTCCTCAAAGAACTGCGAACAGAATGGCGCAGCAAACACGGTCTCTTTGTCGGCGGGCTGTTTGTGCTTCTGGCGACCGTGGCCATGGGGTTTGCCACGATGTTCGACCGGCAGCGTCCCAGCCCTGATCTGGCAGCAGGAATGTTGGTGGTGACCATGCTTTTCGCGGGAGCGATTGTGATTCCCCGCATCTATCTCGCAGAAGAAGACCAGGGCACTTTTGAGCTGCTCCGTCTGATCGCAGAACCGGGACCAGCGTATCTGGGCAAGCTTTTTTATGCTCTGCTCCAGATGGTCTTGGTTGCGCTAGTCTCCTGCATCATCTTCAATGAGATGGTCCAAGTTCCTGTGACTCAGCCAATATTTCTCTACGGAGCGGCGAGCATCTTTGCTCTCGCTCTGGGCGGTGGTCTTTCCTTCACGTCATCGTTGGTCTTGGGAGCCGCGAACCGATGGATGCTGGCTTCTGCGGTTGGAATACCACTCCTCATGCCCGTCGTGATCCTTGGGATTATCTGCATTCGATATGGCTATGGCATGGGGCGGTGGAACGAGACCCTTCAGGCCCTGGTGGGATTGGGCGGGCTGTCGCTTGCCTGTGTCGCGATCGGCCCTGCATTGGCGCCTTGGGTGTGGGGATTGGCTGTGAATCAAAAACGGGTCCCCGAGCCTGAAAATCGAACCCAGCCATAATCTCTCCATTCACGGGCATGAAGGTCAAGCACCACATCCTGTCCCTCCTTCTGTTCGCCGCGACGCTCTACACGTTTCTGGCGCCGCCCGCCAAGGGCTTTGCAAATCCTGATCTTGCGAGGATTATTTTCTTTCATGTCCCCTGCGCGATGATCTCTGTGGGGCTGATGTGCATGTCGCTCTTCTTTGGGATTCGCTGGTTTCAAAAGCGCGAGTTGTCATGGGATGGACGACTTGGTGTCACTCTTGAACTCGGCACTCTGTTCTCACTATTCACGATCCTGACTGGGATGCTTTTCAGCAAGATGCAGTGGGGCCACTTCTGGCATTGGGACCCTCGTCAGACATCATTTTTGATGGTGGTCCTGCTCTACTTCGGAGCGATGGCTTTGCGGACCAGTTTTGCGGATGAGTTCCAGCGTGCAACGGCAAGTGCGGCTTATTCCATCGGATTGGGAGTGCTCGGGTTCTTTCTCAGTTTCATCTACCCCAGCATCCCGGCTGTCAAGGCGATGTCCGTTCATCCCGATGGCACCATCCTCGGGGGACAGCTCGATACGAACTATCGGATTGGCTTCTATGGCCTGCTCGTGCTTTTGACTTGCATCACCATTTTCATCTACCGCATGAGGGTCAGGGTGGTCCTCATGGAACAGAAACTGGACAATCTCAATGAACTCAACCCTGCTCGTGGCGGCGATTCCGCCTCTGTTGGTGTGGTGCGGCCTGTGGCTGTACCTGAAGAACACGGCGGCGCGCCTGGATAGAGTCGAGGCGCGCCTGAAGGAAAAGCTGGGCGAATAGCTCAGAACTTGATGTCGATCGGCATCACCAGCTTCAGGATCAAGCTCTTCTTGAACTCGCTTGCGTTCGGATCGCCCAGGATGATGAAATACTCCGCTCCCGTTCCGCCGCTGTGGCGGAAGCTGATGTAGGCGTTCCAATCGTCATCGGATCCCACGACACGCCCGCCGATGGCGTCGTATTTGTTGATCTGGTAGTTGAAGTTGCCCACGATCTGAGTCTGCTTCTCGTAGTGCTCCACCCACTGTGCGCCGAGCGTCAGTTGAAGCCGCTGAACCGGGCGGTAGCGGGCGAGGGCCAGCACGCTTCGATAAGGCTCATCCGCAAATCGCCCCTGTCCATACTGGACTGAAACTCCCCGGTAGGGATTGCCCGACGGGTAGTTGATGGTCGCGCTCCAGAAGTTGTCGTAAGTTTCAAAGAACCTCTTGCCGCTCCATTCCAGGGACGCTCCCACCCCATTGCGCAAGCCAGCGTTCACAAAAAACTCGTAGCCGGAAAGATAGTTGTCGTTGGTTCCGAGTTGGCGATATTCATTGCTGCTGACAAAATAGGTCATCCGAGAAATCGGTCCGCTTCGGAAGGTCTGCTGACGCTGGATGTAGGCGTTCACTCCGGAGTAGTTCCTGAGCTGTGCGTATCCCAGCCTCGGCATGAACCGCTCATCGACCCGGCTTGCAACGATATTGCTCGACCAGCCATTCCGCTGATACTGAACTCCGCCGACAAAGGAATATGCCTGCCCAAGAACTTCATCCTCGGTGCGCGAAGCCAGCCCAAAGAACTGCCATGGCCCATCCCACTTCACAATGTCGATGTGATTGGCGAGGTTGTTCTCACCGGGACGCTGCAGAACCACCGCCGAACTTGAAATCAACGTGGAAGGTTCTGGTGTGAACGTCGTGCTGACCACCGCCGCATCCTGAACTCCCGTGTCGAGAGCGGCGATGGCATTGAATTGAATCTTCGGCCCAAGGTTGCCATAGACGTTCATCCCGGCATCGAATCGCTGAATCCGCTGGCTGGCGAAGAGAGGAAACTCAAAGCCCGTCCGTCGGAAATCCCGTCCTTCAAGGAAGAAGGGTCGCACCTCCGCCGCGAGCCGCTCGAAGTTGCTGAAGTCGAGAGAGAGAATGTCGTTTTCGATGTTGCGGAAGTCTGGATTGATCGTGCCGACGATTGTCGCCGCCCCACCCAGAGAGGTCTTCATATCCAGTCCCGCATTGCCGACAAACCGACCGTCGTCGTCGAATCCGGTGTAGCCATAGGGCATCAGCCGCAGGGTTTGGTGGGTGATGACCGGCGGGATTTCGACTCCGGTCAGGGTGTGCATTTTGCTGAAATCCCCCTGGGTCGAGTGGAAGCTGAGCCCCCGCTGCCGCGCGCTCACGAACCAGTCGGCCAGGTATCGGATGTCGCGCCTGCCCGCCTGAGGCAGAGGCAGAATG
>JAEYWW010000260.1 GCA_023428805.1 Armatimonadota bacterium
GCGCAAGACTCATGTTGTCTTGGAGAACGGCGTCAGCACTCCGACCGATTTTGACGCCTGCCAGCTTCCGCTCTACAGCGACGACGGCAGGGAAATCGCCACCCTCGCCAATGAGAAGAAGCTGAACAACGAGCTTTATTCGGTCGAACCAGGTCCCATCCGACGCCTGACCGAGAGCCAGCTTCCCGACTTCAAGAAGATCGAGTGGGCCAACTACGAGGAAGTCGAGTTTCCCGGCCCCGATGGAAAGACCATCAAGGGTCTTCTGATCACCAAGAAGGACATCGACAAGTCGAAGAAGCACCCCGCGTTCATCAGCAACATGTACGCGAACAGCGCCAAGCAGAGCTGGGGTGGATTCAATGACAACTACGCGGCGGTTGAATTGGGATTCGTCGTGCTGCTGGTTGATTTCCGCGCAAGCTGGGGCCAGGGCGGCGAGTTCAACTCAGGCTACTACAAGAACATGGGCCTGATCGACGCCGACGAGGCGGTGAAGGCGAAGGATTATCTGGTCAAACTCGGGTATGTCAACAGCGACCGGTGCGGGGTGTGGGGATGGAGCTACGGCGGATTTCTCACCTGCATGATTCAGCTGACCAAGCCCGGAGTCTTCGACACGGGCGTCGCGGTCGCCAGCGTGACGGACTGGAACAGCTACAACGAGTGGTACACCCGACGCCGCCTGGGACAGCAGTCCGAGGACGCGGAAATCTACAAAAAGACCAGCCCGGTTCATCATGCCAAGGGCCTGCAGGGCAATCTTCTGTTGGTTCACGGAATGCTCGATGACAACGTGCTCTTCCAAGACACCGTTCGCTTGCAGGAGAACCTGATCCGCGAAGGGAAGTATTTCGACACCTTTGAGTACCCGCGAGGCGATCACGGCATGTGGCGAGTCTACGAACGACCACACATCATGGCGACGATCATGCGGTACCTCTACAACAAACTGTATCGCTGAACTCTCGATTGCTCCCCTTCTTCGGCGGGAGGGGAGCTTGACTTTCCCAGGTACTCTCACGCCTCTCAATGCCCCTTCTGACCAAGTCGCTCTATCTGGATGGCCGTGTGTGTTCGCGGCGGGCTTGGATGGGGGCATATCGGGCAAAACTGGCGAAGCCACCCACAGAATCGGAACTCGCGAGGATGCGCGAAGGACGGGAGATTGGGCGTCTGGCGCATCAGCTTTTCCCCGGCGGCATCGACTGCCGAGTGCCCGGAACAGATGAAGACAACGCCGCCCAAACTCTCTGGAAGCTTGGCCAGGAGGGCGATGTCTTCTTCGAACCCAGCTTCGAGAGCAACGGTCTCTATGTCCGTTGCGACATTCTTCTTCGCGAGCCCGAAGGCTGGCGTCTGATCGAAGTCAAATCGGGCGGTTCGATCAAGACCGAACACTATGAGGATGTCGCGTATCAGGTGATGGTGCTGCAGGCCGCTGGATTTCCGGTGGTGGCATCCGAGATCATGCACGTCAACCGGTCCTGGTGGTCGGGCGACGGGCTGGAGACCTTCTTTGAGAGGGAAGAGGTGACCGAGCAGGTCACCCGGATTGTGGAGCGGACCCAGGATTATGCGTCCCAGCTTCGGCGGGTGCTGGAGCTTGAGTTTCCGCCCGAAGAGCTGCTCAATACATTCTGCAAGGAGTGCGTCTTCCTGGAGGCCTGCCACGGGAAGCCGGACCGGAGCGACATCGTCTTTCTGCCGTTGATCCGGCGCGACATGGTGACCAAGCTGCGGGCTGTCGGAGTCAACATGATCGCGGATATTCCTGACTCGGTGAAGCTGAATGACCGTCAGAAGCGGGTGCGGGACTCCCTGACTTTCAGCCGCTCAGAAATCGATCCTGCGCTCTCGGAGCGTCTGGCTGAAGTCAAATTTCCTGCGGCCTTCATCGACTTTGAAGCCTGCATGTGGGCTCTGCCGCCTTACCCGGGGATGCGGGCCTATGAAACCGTGCCGTTCCAATGGTCGATGCACATCGTGCAGGAGGATGGCTCCTTTTCTCATGCAGAGTACTTGGCGTCGGGAAGTGACGACCCACGGGAAGAATTCGCGGCATCGCTGCACAGGAATCTTGAAGGTGTCGAGTCCATCGTCTTCTACTCTGACTACGAAATCCAGCAGGTCAAGCAATTGGAGAAGGCCGAGATACCGACCGCTCGGGAGCTGCGCCATCTGCTCGAATCCAAAGGAGTCGATCTTCTGAAAATCATCCAGGATTGCGTCTACCTCCCTGCCTTCGGTGGGTCGTTTTCGATCAAGAATGTCCTGCCCGCCCTCGTCCCCGATCTCTCCTATAAGAACCTCTCAGTGCAGAATGGCGACATGGCGGTTTTTGAATTCAAACGGCTCGCTTCGGAAGCGCTGGTGGATGCGAGGCGAAGCGAGATTCGTCAGGCTCTGTTGGAATACTGCAAGCTCGACACTCTTGCGATGGTGCGGATTTATCAGGAATTGCAGAAGCTCGTATGAACCAAATGCTGACTTGGCGCGTTACAATCCGTGACATGAAGTGCTTGCCGTTTTTCGCGGCTCTGACCCTGCTCGCCGGGTGCGGTGGAGGCGGGTCATCACCGCAATTTGGAACCAATTCCGAGGTTTCCGTTCAACTCTTTTCGACCCGCATCGACGACCTTCAACTGATCGTTTCCCCCAAGCAGCAGAGTCCAGACAGCGCATCGGCCTGCCGGGAGACCAATGATGGCTTTGGGTGCCAGCAGGACCTCTACAACGATGCTACGGTCTATTACTTCCGCACGAATTCCGATGCTTCTTCGCGCCCATTCCATGTTTATGTCCGCAACACTTCCTCCCGCACGATCCGGTTCGTGCTGGACATCTACATGGATGAAGAGCTGAAATTCAGCCTCGGATACGACAGCTACGACCGGGAGACGATCTGGATGGCGCGCATCTTCCGCAACAACGCCGACTACCCCGACCGAAGCCGCGAGGGACGCTACCTGAAGGACAAGGAAGAGCGGGCGAAATGGCTGGCGGGTGAGGATGTGGGCTCCCCGATAACCACACCTTGACAAGATTCGTTTAACATGAGTCCATGCTGACTCGACGCGAACTGCTTGCGGGATCGACTGCGACGCTGGCGGGCCTTGCCTTCCGATCGCAGCCTGCCCAGGAGACGCCGCCCCGCAAGACGTTTCGGATCGCCTTGATGACCGACAGCCACCTGCCGGGTGAGAAGACGCATGATCGTCTGCCGAACGACAAACTGCGGCATCAGCAGAGGATTCGAACCGCCTTCGACCGCGTCAATGCGATGAAGCCCGAACTGATTGTCTTTGGAGGAGACAACATCTTTGCCGTCGATCAAGGGAATTCGGAGGAGAATGCCCGGACTCAGTTTCGGAACTGGCAGGGCATTGTCAAGGAGAGGGCCGCCTGTCCGACCGTCAGCGTCATCGGCAACCACGACATTTGGAAGCCCCAGGGTGAGAAGCCAAAGGACAACAAAGCCCTCGCGGTCGAGCATTTCGGAATGCCGAATCGGTTCTATGCGAAGGACATCAGCGGCTGGCGGTTCCTGATGCTGGATGTGTTCCACGCCGACGGCTGCCACATCGACCCCGAGCAACGATCCTGGATGGAGGGTCAGATCAAGGAATTCAGCGGTCCCGTCTGCCTCGTCTCCCACGCCCCGATCCTCAGCGTCTCCTGCATCATCGACGGAAACGCCTTCAAGGGGGCCAAGGAGATGTTCGACCTCTTCCGCAAGAATGAGAACGTCAAGCTCTGCCTGAGCGGGCATCAGCACCATGTGGACCGATGCGACTACGCCGGAGTGAGCTACATCTGCGGCGGCGCGGTGAGCGGCGCCTGGTGGGAGGGCGACTATTTCGGATTTCCGCCCGCATGGGTGAGTTTGGAATTGATGCCTGATGGCGTAATTGAGCACGAAGTGATGTTCTACGAAAAGCAGCCTGAAGAAGTCGTCGTGCGGTTCTGACCTGTGTATATATATTAAAAATAATCATCGATTTGCTCGATAAGTATGGTACGGTGCAATTGTGTTTGGGAGAGGGTTGAAGCTGTTTGTCGCTGGCGGGATTTTAGGGCTTGCCGCCATCACGCCCGCGCCGCCGCTTTGGATGGTTCATCCTATCTCGCGAGATTTTGACGGCATCACCTGCACAGACCGCAATTGGTTCTATTTGGAGCCGGATGGTGTGACTGAAAAAGAGGAGGGTGGAGGGGTCTATCCAAGCTCGGAATTCTCATACGGACGCGAATTCCGCGCTCCATCAGTTTACGTCCGAGGCGGATAGGGCACGTTGACGATAACGCTCAAGAACAACACACCGGGCATCACGTTGAGCGGGACGTTCGTTCTTCAATCCATGAAGGTCGATCAAGATGTCGGCTCGGATGTCACGTTGTCTGCTTCTGCAACGGGCACCTCGTTCATTCTTCCCTCGGGAGGAATCAAAATTGTGACCATCAGTTTTTCCGGACTTCCCAACCACGTCACCAAGGGCCATTTCAGAATTCAATATCAGCTCCAGCTTTCAAATGGAATTGAGAATCGAAACTACAACTTTTATGATATCGCCGAGGATGTGTATATTGTCAACGCCACCCCGACGGGATTGCAGAGTGTTCCGTGGACCGACTTGCTGGATTATACGTGTGGGTGGGCGTATGGGGAATCAACTGTGGCTGGTGTTTGTTCAAAGATTACGGAAGAGTTCACGAACTCTGGGGAATTTAAATATAGACCCGATGTGTCAAATACATTTTGGAAAGGCGACCATGCAGTTGAAGAATCAGAATATGATCTCAAGCGTTTGTTAGATCAATTTTATGATAATAATAATACTGCAATGGATTGTTATGATATCGCTGGGCTACAATTGTTGATGTTTAGTGGTCAGGGTATATCAGGCGGTATACGTTTCATCAGCCATGAAGATTATGTTTGGAACAATCCGGAGTATCGACAAATGGGTACAAATGAAATCTACATTATAGGAGATACTACAGGATACGGCAGGACAACATTCCATTATCATACGTACTTTTACACTTCAGGCAATGTTTACGATTCATCTATCAAATTCCTAGTAGACTTGGCAGGTGCAAGCTATGAAAAACCTGCGATGGGCTGGGCCGAGTCAGACTATAGGCAGAAAACGAATCCCACTCCTGAACCACACTATTTTGGATTGTTGCGAAGGGAGTGGAAGAATGGAGAAGGAACCACGCCTCCAGGCATCGTTCCGCTTGACATCTTTAACCGATCACTTGATGGACTTAGGTAGTAAATTTCATGTATGCAATTGCAATTTTTGCTGTGCTGACCAATCAAGGCAGTCAGGTTGACATTCCAGAATCATTGATTCAGGCTTTTAACTGGTCATGGAAAAGACCACTCCGCATCTATCGCAAGACGGAGTACGACGCGGCATTCCTCGATTCTACTAAAACCATCGCTATTCGCGTTTCATTGATCAATATGGAAAATCCAGGGCGAATTCCTTCGACGGCAGCGCCGAGGGATCATCTGAAATCATCTTTGAGCGAGGTGCCGGCAGGCTGGAAGTCATTCTATTCACCCAACTCGGGAAATGGGCAGTACTTGTGCACGTATTTGCACGATCAATGGCTGTTTGTCGATATCATGCCGGTAAAAGATGACCCTGCTGTTGAGGTGGCTGAACTCAATCGAGTCATGGCGGAAGCGGAGGCCATGACGAGGCACTTGGCAGCAATCGCAATTGCTGTTGGCAGCCGAACAGGTTCATCACTTCGTGCGGAGCAAAAGGACTTGTCTGCAAGAGTTTGCGGCTCTTACAATAAGCCACTTGTCTTATTGCGTGAAGTCAAAAACCAACTTGGCTATACGACTCAGCTCGACTTCAAGACAGCGACGATCACTTGGAGCAAGGGACAAAAAACGGGAAGGTTCTGGCTGGGTACCAAGTGGGCGGATATTGGTGGCGAACGGAAGGAACTGGAGGCCATGCCGATCATGTTCGAGAGCGAAATCTATGTCCCCCTCGATGCTCTTGATCTTAAGCCTAGTTCTGGATCATAATTGCTAATATGGGGGCCGCACCTCTTGGCATTGATCTACTAAAACTTCTCGAACACGACTATTGGATATACTTTCTATTAAAAATAGCATGATTAGCGTCATCTTTGCCATTGTTGCTAGTCACAACTCCGATATTGAATTTTCACCGGATCTTTTCCAACATCTTGGCTGGACATACCAAAATGGATTGAATCTCTACAGAAGCAAGACACTTGATTACCGAGCCATCTTCCTTGACAAATCAAGGAAATTCACGATTGTTGTGAGAGTCGATGACATGATGGAGCCCGGGCGTTTGTCGAATACAGGCCAAGGAACTGATCATCTCAAACCCTCGCTGTCTGAAGTGCCCATTGGCTGGAAATCGTGTTATTCACCAAAGTCGGGAAACGGTCGTTGGATGATGACTCATCTCTATACGAATCGTGTTTTTGTTGCCATTGACCCAGTTCAGGGAGCAAGTATTACTGATGAAGAATTTGATCGGGTAACTGCTGAAGCAGAAGGCATGAGTCGCCATATGTCCTCAATTGTGCTCGGGGCGGGAAGTAGAGTAGATAAGCAAATCATTCTTCAGGGTGCCGAACTAGAATCCAGACTTTGCGGCTCCTACAACAAGCCTCTTGTCATGTTGCGTGAAGTCAAGAGCCAACTTGGTTACTCCACTCAGTACGACATCAAGACCGCGACGATCACCTGGAGCAAGGGACAAAAAACGGGAAGGTTCTGGCTGGGTACCAAGTGGGCGGACATTGATGGCGAACGGAAGGAACTGGAGGCCATGCCGATCATGTTTGATAACGAAATCTACGTCCCGCTTGATGCTCTCGGTTTGAGCGCGCTACCGTCCCAACCAATCCAACTCGCGGGCCGTTTCGATGGGGAATCGGCGGGCGGACATGTCACTGAGCAGGATATGGGCGTTTCCGTTTCTGTCCACGAGTGATTCCAGGCTTCCCGTTGTGTTCGGCAGCGGGGCGTCGCCCTCGAAGATGAGCGGTGTTCGTGACTGATCCGCAAGGGTGGTGATTGTCCGCATGTCCAGCGCGTTGTTGAACACGTAGCCGATCTGCTGGTCAACCTGTTCTCCCCTCGGGGCGCGGAATGCTGTGGAGTCGGGAATGTGGGTACGGGCCGAGTCCATCCAAGTCGCGGCAGGCGGCAATTTGTCGTCGTAATCCTGTGTGTAGAGTGAGAGCCCGAGACCGATCAGCTTCAGGTTGTTCAGCGTGCTGGTGCTCTTTGCCGTTTCCTTGCTCTTCATGAAGACCGGAAAGAGAATTGCCGAGAGCGCGATCACGCCACAGCAGCCAAAAGCAACCACGCCGCCGATCACATAGAGCGCGACGCGGGTCTGCTTGTTGCGGCTGTCGCCGCCGGGAACGAGTTGGAGATCGGGAGGAGTCTGCATCTTGCGTCAACCAAAGAGCCTGGTGAGAGTCTGGCTGATCGCCTTGGCCGTGTAGTCCAGAAGGGTCACCCCGCGCTGGTAGTCCATGCGCGTCGGCCCAATGATCGCGATGGTGCCCGCCTCCGAATCGCCCACGTAGAACACACGGCGAGCCAGCGAGAGCGGGTGCATTTGAGTCTGCGAGTTCTCGCGTCCGATGGTGATGCCGTCCACCGATGTCTGTCCGATGACCGCCGTGCGGATGCCCTCCTCGTCTTCCAGGCTCTTGACGATGCGCTCCAACGCGACCGAGTCCCGGTGAAATTCAGGCTGGGCCAGAATGTATTCCTCGCCCTCGGTCACAAAGTGTCCCTTGGTCAGTTCTTTGGCGATGGTGCGGATGGTGCCGCCCGCTTCCTGGAGCAGAAGATCGACCGTGGGGTGCGAGCCAGACGGAAATTTCGCTTTGGCGACCTGCCCGAGAGGTTTGTCCTGCACAGTTCGCGCGATGAGATCGTTGGCCTCGCCGATATGCTGAAGGGTGAGCGCGGAGGGAAGTTCGACAATCCGATTCTCGACGTGCCCGTTGCCGAGCACCAACACCAGCATGGCGCGATCCGGGCCGAGCGCGGTCACGACCGCATGGCGCACCGCCACATCGGCGTCTTTGACCGTCGCGGCCGCCGCGAAGAGATGCGTCATCCGGCTGAGCAGCTTCGTGGTTTCCGAGAGCATTTCGCGGAGCGTGTCGTCTTCCGCCGCCGCCGATTTGATCTGCCCTTTGGCTTCGGTGCTGATCTGCCTTTCTCCGAGCAGGTTGTCCACGAAGTAGCGATAGCCCCGGTCGCTCGGAATTCGGCCCGCGCTGGTGTGCGGCTGTTCGAGCAGGCCCATCTCGGTGATCTCCGCCATCTCGTTGCGGACGGTGGCCGACTTGACGCCCAGTTCATACTTCGACGCGATCAACTCACTGGGCACGGGGTCGGCGCTGGAGATGTACTCGACGATCACCGCGCGGAGAATCTGCTCTTTTCGACTGGAAAGTTCGCTCATGGTCGTGGGCGGAAAAGGGGATCGCAAACGTAGAATACCGTGTATGGCACGGCAGCCCGGAGCGCGCATCTTTGGAGTGGAGACGGAATTCGGATGCCTTGTGAAAGACGGTTCCCGCCCCGAAGCTGCCGTCGAACTCATCAAAGACGCGGTCTTCTACGATTTCAAGCTCGGACTCATTGATGTCTACGCTCGCGACGAGGTGTTTGAGCCTGTGCGCAGCGGCGGATTTCTCATGAATGGCGGGCGGCTCTACATTGATGCCGTGGGGAGCCACCTGGAATATGCGACAGCGGAGTGCCAGAGCCTCAAAGACCTTGTCGCCAACGACCGGGCGGGACAGAAGATCATTCAACGGGCGATCCGCGAACTGGGGCTCCAGGATGAGGTTTCGGTCTACAACAACTCCGTCGATCACTTCGGCGGACACACCTTCGGCTGCCACGAGAACTATCTGGTGCAGATGGACCAGGATTTCTTCACGACGAAGGCTCCCTTGCTCTACCCTTTTCTGGTGACGCGGCAGATTTACGCCGGAGTCGGGCGCGTCGGGGGGCATGTTCTGGTGGGCGGCATGGCTCCGAGCTACCAGGAGATGAGCGAGAATCCCATCGACTACATCTGGGTCAACCAAATCTACAACGCGATTCCCGATGACTCGGTGGAGTATCAGCTCAGCCAGCGGGCCGATCATATTTTGAAGACCATCGCGGGACGAGTCCGGTTCAATCGCGCCCTCATCAATCCCAAGTGGGAGCATTACTATGCGCACGATGGAATGCACCGCCTCCACGTGCTCTACGGCGAGCCCAATCAGAGCGAGTACGCCTATGCGCTCAAAATCGGGGCGACCCACCTTGTTCTGCGGCTGCTGGAGGACGAGGTTTTGGGGGCGGAATTGACTCTTGCCAGCCCGCTTCAGGCTCTGCGCCAGATCAGCCGCGATCCCGCCTATCAATGGCGTGTCCAGCACGCGGATGGAACGCCTATTTCCGCCATCGACATCCAGCGCGAGTATCTCAAGATGTGCCAACGGTATCGGGGCGAGAGCGGGCAGAACGATTGGGTTCTCGCGGAATGGGAGGCGGTCCTGGATCAGTTGGAAAAGGACCCCATGCAGCTCGATGATCGGCTCGACTGGGTTGCAAAACGCAAGATTCTGGAGATGTACGTCGAGTCGGAAGGGACAACCTGGGCCGACGACGCCCTCCACTCCCTCGACATGGAGTACCACAACATCGACCCCGAGCAGTCGCTCTATGAGGGGTGGCGGCAGATGAATGGGATGCAGCGCGTGGTGGACGAACTCGATGTCGTGGATGCGATGACCGACCCGCCGCAGGACACACGCGCGAAGGGAAGAAGCGAGTTCATCCAGAAGCTGATCTCCACCGGACGCGCGCGCAACTATGGAATCGACTGGTCAGGCATCGTCACCGAAATGGGCGACGTGCTGGAGATGCCCGACCCGTTTGACACCTACACGCTGAGCTAATTCTCCTTCGGGTAGGCGACGTCGATTCCGTCCGGCACCGGCCCGGTCTTGAAGAGCTGGGTGACTTCCCAGGTTTTTGCGTCGACTTTGGCCACCGCATCCGAAGTCACGAGGACGACCAAAAAGTGCCGCCCGTCGGGAAGAGCGCAGAAGTTCATGGGGACGATGTGGTTGTTCTGAGCCTCGATCTTCACTTTCTGCTCGCCCAGTTTGATCGTCGTGGCGAGGCTCCAAT
>JAEYWW010000009.1 GCA_023428805.1 Armatimonadota bacterium
TTGGAAAGCTGATTCGACAATCATGCGGCTGTCAAGATTTGGCAGCCGCATGACTCAAATGTGACAACCTGCCAACCCCTCGGGTAAAACCTGCGCCGATGTACCATGTGATCGGCTCCGGCGGTTCCAAGTTCGGGCCGGCAGATGTGACCACCCTCAAGCAGTGGGTGACCGAGAATCGCGTCACGCCCACGACGATGTTGGAAGACGCTGTGACAGGGCGGCAATTCCCAGCTTCTGAACTGACAGAACTGTTTCCTCAGGCGGCGGGCCTTGGTTCGGGCTACCCCAGCGCGGTGGCCCCAGGCGGAGTGATCGAGCCTCCCAAATCGAATCCGAGTGCGCCCTATGGCACGACGACTCCCGGTTCGCAGTCGCCCTACAACTACAGCAATGCGCCGCAGAATTCCGGAACGCCATACGTGCGCCCGACGGGTTCAAATCCAGATGCGGGAGGCAACTTCAACACCATTTCGATCGTTTTGACAGCGCTCTCGCTGGTCACCTGCTGTTGTTCGATCTGGGGGGCAATTCCCGGCTTCATTCTTGCCGCCGTGGGAGTTTTCCTCGCCACCAAGGCGAAGGAGCATGGCTACACCCCGACGCTGCAGTATGTGATGGGTGGCATTGGCATGTTTCTGAATATTGCGATGATCGTGATGACGATCATCGGATTCAGTCTGATGAACAACCCGGCGTTCAATCGCTAGGCGGAGTTCATGCACTACGTCTACGGTGAGAACGGGGCCAAATATGGCCCGGCGGACCTTCCCACCCTTCAGCAATGGGTTGGGGAGGGCCGCATCGCACCGGCGACCGTGCTGGAAGATTCTCTTACGGGAATGCAGATCAGCGCGGGCAGCCTCCCCGGGCTGTTCAACGTGCAGAGTCAGCCAGCGCAGACACCTGCCGCATCACCTTCCCAGCCCATCCAGACGCCCTACGTTCGCTACGATTCTTCGCAGGACTACTCGCAGGCCCGCAACTACGGGCAGGCCTCGCTGGTTCTCCTGGTGATCTCCTGCATCCCCTGCTGCGTGATCGGATCATGGTGGGGCATCGCCATCTCGGCAACCGGATTGGGGTGTGCGGTGGCTGCACAGAAGCATGGATACGAGAAAGGGCAGGCCTATTTCACGTGGGGCATCATCATGGTGGTGATCAACGTGATCGGCTTCATTCTCGCAACCATATTCTCAGGTTCCCTTGCGGGTCTTGGTTATTGATCAGGGTTGGACGGAAGAATCCTTCAGGAAGCCCATCACGATCGGCCTCTGTCGGCTCACCTTGAAGATCGCCCGCCGAAGGGCATCCTCCATCAGATGGGTCAGCATCGGCGCGCTCTTGAGTTCTCCCGGTGTCGCCCGGCTGATCTCGTCCCGGAGGATCGCCGCCGCCTCATCCAAATGCCGCTGATCGCCGCAGAATCCCTTGGCGGTGAATTCGGGCCGCCCCAGGACTTCGCCCTCCTTCAAATCGACCGGAAGGGTGACGACGATGACGCCATCGTGTCCGAGCACCATCCGCTCGCGGAGAATGTCGTTGGAGATTTCCATGGAGCCTGATTGATCCAGGAAAACTTCGCCTGATTGGACATGATCGCCCGTATAGGCTTTCTCCTCGTCGATGTTGAGCGTCGTGCCGTTGTCGAGCCGGAATATGCGGTGTTCGGCGTGGCCCATGTCTTCCAGCATCTCAGCAAAGTGCTTCTGATGGCGAGGTTCACCATGAACCGGCGCAACATAGAACGGCTTGGTCAGGTTGACCATCATCTTCAATTCATCCTGATAGGCATGGCCGGAGACGTGGATGGGGGTGGGATGATCGACGATCACGTTTGCGCCGAGCTTGACCAGACGGTTGACGGTCCGCCAGATTGCGCCCTCGTTGCCTGGGATCGGTCGTGCGGAATAGAGGATCGTGTCCCCTTCGACCACCTTCAGTCTGTTGTATTCGCGGCGAGACATCTGGCTGAGCGCGGCCATCGGCTCTCCCTGGCTGCCCGTCACAAAGATCACGAGTTCATTGGGAGCAAGTTTGCTCGTCTCATCCAGTCGAACGTAGAGCTTGTCTGGAATGCGGAGATAGCCCAGCGACTGCGCCATGCTCACCGTCATGTCCATGCGTCGTCCGGCAACGGAGACCTTGCGGCCTGTCGCGGCCGCGGCGTCGATGGCCTGCTGCATCCGGTGAATGGAGCTGCTGAACATCGTGATGAGGATGCGCCCGGGAGCTTCGGAGAAGACTGAATTGAGCCCATGAGCCACGACGCTCTCGCTCGGTCCCCAGCCCGGACGATCGACGTTGGTCGAGTCGCTCAGAAGGAGCACCACGCCCTCCTCCCCGAGTTCGGCAAGTCGCTTGAGGTTGGTCGGGCGATTGTCGACCGGAGTGAAGTCGAGCTTGAAGTCAGCGGTGAAGAGGACGATGCCGTGAATGGTCTTGATGGCGAGGGCGCAGGTTTCGGGGATTGAGTGGGTGCCGAGGATGAACTCGACGCTCAATTCTCCCACCAGCACCGTGTCACCAACTTTGACGCGTTTGAAATTCGGCTCTTTGGCGGCAGATCGCTCCTGAATCTTGCCCTTCACCATCGCTTCTGTGAATTGGGTGCAGTAGATCGGCACTTCCGGGAGCGAGTTCAAAAGGTAGGGAAGCGCGCCGACATGGTCTTCGTGGGCATGGGTCAAAAAAATGCCGCGAATCTTGTCGCGGTTTTCGAGAAGATAGGTGAAGTCGGGGATGACGATGTCTACACCAAGCTGCTCCTCGTGGGGAAAGCTGAGGCCGCAGTCAACAACAATGAGGTCATCTCCTTGTCGGACAACCGTGCAGTTCTTCCCAATTTCTCCGCATCCGCCCAACGGAATGACCTGAACAAGACTCATGATAGTGCCCCGAGGGTACCAGGCAGGATGAAGAGGCTCTAGGGTGTCGCGTGGCGCATGAGACTGTGTGCCTCAGCATACTGTTCGGAGTTGGAGAAGTGCTTTGGATGAATCCAATAACCTGCACTGGGCGCAACTTCGATGATGGTTCCACCTGCCAAGGGTCTGGTGCGATGCAGGCTTGAGTAAGGGAACTTTGCCTCTTGTCCGTTGACGACCCGGACCATGATCTTCTCCGCGTCGAAGGTTATGGTTCGCTCCAGACGAGCAGGCGCACCTCCCCGGCCCCTCGCTAGCAACCAGAGGGCAGTGTAAGCGCTGAGAAGATTAAAAATCGGCACGCACGCGAGGGCAACCAGAATCGTCAGCGGCCCCATGTCGGTTGATGCGAAGTAGAAGCCGAGCAGGACGATCTCAATCGGCAGAATCCAAAAGAACCTCCGCCCTCTGAGCGCGAGCAGAAGCCTTGTCAGTTCGGAAACGGTCAGGGAGTGGGGTGATGACCGAACTTCGTCCACGATTGAAAAGTTTACCAACGGCAGGGTCCAACCCAAATCGGACAGCACGTTCAGACGTGTCAGAATGAGTTCTGATGGAGCAGGGCGCGTGGTATTCGGATCGGAGGAACCTGATCTGGGCCGCGATTTTCTGCGTTGTGCCTCTGCTGGGTTTCTGGGCATACGGGCTCTTTGATCTCGACGAGGGCTTCTACGGCGCGGTCGCTCGCGACATGATGCGTCGCGGCGACTTCATCACCCCGACCCTCGGTGGCGAACCCTGGTTTGAGAAGCCGATCCTGATTTACTGGTTCGCGATCCCTTTCATCAGGTTGTTCGGCGAGGATGTCGGACCGCGTCTGCCGAGCATCTTGGCGACTCTCGGTCTCTGCTTTGCCATTTTTCGCTGGTTGAAGCCCAAAGTTGGGTTGGATCAGGGGGCATCTGCGGCGATTGTCTACGGAACCTCCTTGCTGCCGGTCGCCCTCGGGCGGATGTTCCTGACTGATCCGCTTCTGGTTTTGAGCCTCAGCCTCTGCCTGATGCTCTTCTACGACTCCTGCCAAGGTGTCAAGGGAGCGCGGGCGTGGGCGGGGCTGTGTTTGGGCTTCGCAATCTTGGCAAAAGGGCCGGTTGCGGGGCTGTTTTTCCTGTTGGTGGCAGGGTTCTTCTATTGGCGGAATCCGGCAGTTCGGGCTGGGTTTCGAGGTGGGTGGATTCCGGCCATCCTGCTCTGCCTCGCGGTCGTTGCCGCCTGGTATGTGCCCTGCTATCTCGCCAATGGCCAGCTTTTCATCGACAAATTTCTGATCGAGCAGAACATTGGGCGGTTTGCGGGCGGTGACAAGGCGCACCAAGTGCCGATTTGGTCGCATCCGATCTATTTTCCGGTCGTCCTGATGATCGGTTTGATCCCATGGGTTTTCCTTTTAAAACCATGGGGTTTTTGGAAGTCAGATGGGGAGCAGAACACTCTTCACTCGTACATGTTGATCTGGTTCTTCGTCATCCTCGGGATCTTCCCGATCCGCGGCAGCAAGCGGCCGCACTACATCCTGCCCGCAATGCTTCCGCTGGTCATCTTGGTGACCTCTCAATCGTTCACCAAAGGGTTCAACGCTAAGAAGATTTTTGTCGTGGGGGAAATATGGGTGCCCCTGTGC
>JAEYWW010000030.1 GCA_023428805.1 Armatimonadota bacterium
ACGGTGGAAGGGCAGGCACGGCGAGCTCGACATTGTGGCTTTGGAAGGCGGGACTTTGGTGGTCGTCGAAGTCAAATCCCGCAAACCAGGCACGAATCCCGAGGAGGGGTTGACTCCGAAGAAAGCCAAGCGGCTCCGGCTGACGGTGGACGAATATCTGCATCAAATGAACCTTGAGCCCGATGCGATGCGCTACGACCTGATCGCGCTCGAAGGGAATGATCTGCGGCACCACAAAAATGCGCTGGTGTTTGATCTAGGTTCGTCGGCATCCCTTGGTGAAGACGCGCGTTCGGATGTATACTAGGAGGCCTATGTCCTCGACAATTAGGGTTGTTGTGGCCGACGATGAGCCGGCGTATCGGAGCGCGATTCAGCGGACGCTGACGCTCATGCCGGAATGTCAAATCATCGGCGTCTGCAAGGATGGCCAGGAGGCGCTCGACCTCGCGCTCCAGGATCCGCCCGACGTTCTGCTGACCGACATCAATATGCCGCGCATGGATGGCCTCGAATTGATGCGCCGCCTCCTCAAAAAGGAGAAGGATGTCCGAGTCGTGGTCCTCACGATCAACGAGGAAGAAGAGACCGTTTTTGAAGCGTTCCGCGCCGGAGCTCTCGGCTACCTGCTCAAGACCTCAACCCCGCAGGAAGTCGTGGAGGCCATCCGCCTCGCCCATCGCGGCGAAGCGAAGCTCACCCCGAAGATCGCGACCAAGGTCATCGAAGATTTCCGACGAGTGAAGGATGACGACGAGGGCGACGACACCGAGCTCTACGTGCTCTCCGACCGCGAAACCGAGATTCTCGAACTGATCGCCAAGGGCATGAGGAACAAGGAGATCGCCAATCACCTCAGCATCGCGGAGAAGACGGTCAAAAACCACGTCTCCAACATTCTCAAGGCGCTCCAGGTGAACAGCCGCACCGAAGCCGCCATGAAGGCCGTCCGCGCCAAGCTCGTCCCGGGTAATTGACTGACTCCTTCTGAGGAGTGATCCCCGGCCCGCCTTCCAGATGAATTCTGGAAGGCGGTTTAATTTGTAAATTGAGCCGCAAGAGCGTCAAACTTCTATCGATGTTCTTCACCGATCCACCCATCACCACTCCGCCCAATTGGCTGGATCCCTTCTACAAGAAGTGCATCATGCTCGATGGCCTGCCCATCGTCAGCAGCAACAAGGTCGAAGACGATGCGTTGCGTGAGGCGCATCGGCTGGCGGTCATCATGCTGAAGCCGATCCCGGATGCGACGAAGCAAATGGTCAAGAACAACGTGAGGATTGCGATCATGGATGAGGGCGAGGTGACGCTCGACATCCCGGAGCACAGCGATCTTCAGCGCGCCTTCCCCGATACCGACTGGAACACCCGCGCCCGTGGTCTCGGCGCGACCAAGGCGCGGCCTTGCATCTCTGCCGCCGAAGAAAATCTGCTTCGCCGTCCGTCTGACCGTTACCGAGGCGAGAGCATTTTCATCCACGAATTCGCTCACGCGATCATGGAAATGGGCCTCGCCGAATCCCGCAAGGAGTTTCTGCCCGAACTCAACGACTGCTTCAAAAACGCGCAGACGAAAGGTCTCTGGGTCAAAACCTATGCCGCCACCAACGTCCACGAGTACTGGGCCGAGTGCGTCCAGAGCTACTTCAACGCCAACCGCACCAGCAAAGAACCCGACGGCGTCCACAACGCCATCGGCTCACCGGAGAAGCTCAAAGAATACGACCCCCGCATCTTCGCCCTCCTCGAAAAAACCTTCGGTGCCCCCGCCTACGATTGGCAGAACAATCGTGTGCAGCGCCCCAGGAGTGCTCAATCTTGATTGAGCTCTGGAGTGAGCGGCTGGCCGCTCCTGCGAACTGCTAATCTGGAGTGCGGCGAGATATCGCCGCTTTCCCTTGCGGCGGAGCCGCCCTCGTTGTTCTGGATCGAAGAGCGGGAAGCCGCCTCCGGCGGAAGTGAAAGCGGTCATATCTGACCGCACTCCACAGCATCGGGGAGTGCGCGAGAGCGCCAGAGCCCGCAAGGTATCTTGAAGCCATGCCCGACAAGCGTCTGGTGATCATTGACGGATACAGTCTTCTCTTCCGCGCCTTCTATGGCTCGCGTATGCTCAGTACCAGCGACGGACGCCCGACGAACGCGCTCTTTGGCTTCGTCAATATGCTGATCGCGATCTTCAACGATCAGAAGCCCGATGCGATCCTCGTCGCCCTTGATGCTCCCGGCAAGACTTTCCGCCACGCGGATTTCGCCGAATACAAAGGGACGCGCCGCGAGACTCCGCCGGAGCTTGTCTTCCAGCTTGAATTCAGCCGCCAGCTCATCAGCGATCTCCAAATCCCCACGCTTGAGGCCGTCGGCTATGAGGCGGACGACGTGGTCGGCACAGTCGCACGCCAGGCCGAAGAGCGTGGCTACTTCACGACGATCGTGAGCGGCGACCGCGACCAACTGCAGCTCGTGGACGACTGCGTGAGCGTGATGATGCCGCAAAACTTCGGCGCTCCCCCTAAAATCTACACGCCCCAG
>JAEYWW010000169.1 GCA_023428805.1 Armatimonadota bacterium
CTCTCAGGCGAGGCGAGGTGGTGGGAATCGCAGGACTGAACGGGGCGGGGCGAACCGAATTGGCCCGCATCCTGGTGGGCTTGGACAAGCCGCGACAGGGTGAGGTTGCGATCAAGGGACGCCCGGACTGGCTGTCGCCTGCGGGTGCCTGGATGAAGGGCATGGGGCTGTTGAGCGAAGACCGCAAGGCCGAGGGGTTGGCCCTCACGATGTCGATTCAGGACAACATTGTCCTCCCGAAACCTGGATTTTTGATCCAGCGCAAGGATGAGGCGCGGCGTGGTTCGGAACTGGTTCAGAGAATGAGGATCAAATGTGCCAGCCCGCAGCAGGCCATCGGCAAATTGTCGGGCGGCAATCAGCAGAAGGCCGCCATCGCCCGCCTGCTCGACATGGAGGCCGACATTTTGATTCTGGATGAGCCGACGCGGGGGATCGATGTCGGCAGCAAGGCCGAAATCTACGCCCTCATCGACGAACTCGCGCAGAAGGGATGCGCCATTTTGATGATCAGCTCGTATCTGCCCGAACTTCTCGGCGTCTGCGACCGCATCGCGGTCATGTCACGGGGGCAGCTTTTTGAACCCGTGCCTGTCTCGCAGACCAATGAACATGAACTTTTGGCGAGGTGCGCAAGCGCATGAAGCGGGGTATTCAGGAGGCGGGCCTCGCGCTTGCTTTCGTGCTGATCTACGCGGCGATTTCGGTGAAGGTGCCGGAGTTTCGGACCCTGGACAACGTCGAAAATCTGGTCCGCCAATCCATCGTCGTGGGCATCGCGGCCATCGGGATGACGCTCATCATCGCGCGGGGCGCGATCGATCTTTCGGTCGGGAGCATCGTTGCGTTGATCACAGTGGTCACAGCCAAGACGATCAATGCGGCCGGGCCGGGTGCGGCGGTCGCGGCGGCGATTGTCGTCGGCATCATCGCGGGCACGATCAACGGTCTGTTGACCGCGTGGCTCAAAGTAGGTGCCTTCATCGTTACTCTGGCGGGCCTGCTTGCTTACCGCGGGCTTGCAAAGGGGCTGGCGGACAACTCGACGATCAACACGTCCTCCAACTGGATCAGTTCACTAACTCAGCGGCTCGGCGACAACCAGAAGTGGATGATCCTGCCGACAGGGGCATGGTTGATGATCGCGCTGGCGGTTGTTGTCGCCTTCATGATGTCGAGCACGGTTTTCGGTCGGCGGATCATCGCGACAGGCTCGAATGAGAACACCGCGCAGCTCTGCGGCATTGATCCGAACCGGATGACGGTCGGGGTTTTCGCTCTGGCGGGCGCGCTGTTCGGGATTGCGGGTTTGGTTCAATATGCACGTTTGAACACGGGCGATCCGACGGTGGCGGGAGGATTGGAGCTGACAACCATCGCGGCTGTCGTGATCGGCGGGGCGAGTTTGTCGGGTGGGTCCGGCTCGATTCTCGGCACGATCCTCGGGGTGCTGATCATGCAGACCATCGCCACGGGCAGTTCCCAAATGGGCCTCCCCAATTGGATCCAAGAGATCATCACCGGCCTCATCATCGTCGCCGCCGTCGCTTATGACCGCTGGCGGGCGCGAAGGATGAGCGCATCGGCGGCATGAGTTGCTCTAATGTGATATGAGATTTCGCCCCTACAGGGCTTGCCTGTGACCAAAAACCGACTCCCTACCAGGGCTGCCGCCCTTCGCTACGGGATTCCAGCCCTTCGGGCTTGGGGGCAAATAGCGGTAGCCCCGAAGGGGCAATATCCCAGAGCGAAGGGCGAAGCCCTGGGGAAAGTGCCCGCAGTCATGAATGAGCCCTGAAAGGGCGGCACTTTAAAGCGTGAAGTCACGCCCTTACAGGGCTTGCCTGTGACCAAAAACCGGCTCCCGGACCAGGGCTGCCGCCCTTCGCTATGGGATTCCAGCCCTTCGGGCTTGGGTGAGGCGGCTTGTATTAGCCCCGAAGGGGCCACATCACTGAGCGAAGTGCGAAGCCCTGGAGAAAGTGCCCGCAGTCTTGTATGAGCCCTGAAGGGGCGGCACTTTCAAGCTGTGCTGATTCCTTTAGAGATATAACCCTTTCCATGCCTCAATCTCTGGCTGGCGTTTACCTTCATATAGTCTTCTCAACCAAGAACCGCGCGGCTCTGATTGCGGAAGATGTGCAGCCGCACCTTCACCGCTACCTAGGCGGCATTGCGAACAATCTCAATTGCCCGATTATCCGGGTAGGTGGCACGACGGATCATGTCCATATTCTCGTTCGTTTTGGCCGCACGATCACCATCGCTGACCTTGTGATGAAATTGAAGTCGAGTTCATCGGCTTGGATGAAATCTCATTGCCAATCCTTCACCTGGCAAAGCGGCTATGGAGTTTTCTCCTTTGGCGAAGAGCGCTTGTCTGAGCTGATTTCGTACGTTGAGAATCAGGCCGAGCACCATCGAACCGTAACATTCCAGGAGGAGTTTCTCGGGTTGCTCAAGGAATACGATCTCGCCCATGATGAGCGATATTTGTGGGATTAGGCCGTGATGGAAGATTGACGCCTGGTGACACATGCAGCCGCGAAGGGCGTCAGCCCGGAAAGATAGACGCCAAGTGACACGGCCAGCCCCAATGGGGCGTGATGATGACGTGCGGGACATTGGTTGCGCCCTTACAGGGCTGTTGGTTTCCTTCGTTTCATTTTCCAGGGCTACGCCCTTCGCTGTGTGATGCCGCCCCTTCGGGGCTTCCGATAGATTCATGCTCCAAGCCCGAAGGGCTGACAACCTCTCAGCGAAGGGCGTCAACCCTGGAAGGATTGGCGCCAAGTGACAGGGCCAGCCCCAACGGGGCGCGATGATGACGTGCGGGACATTGGTTGCGCCCTTACAGGGCCCTTTGCTCCCTTCGTTTTCTTTTCCAGTTCTTTTCCAGGGCTTCGCCCTTCGCTGTGTGCTTGCCGCCCCTTCGGGGCAGAGACTTGTGCCCTACTCGATCCGAATGCCCCGGGTTGCGTAATACACCTGGCCGAACATATCGGTCGTGCGGATGTGCACCGGAATCGTGCCTCGGGATGACGGCCTTGGCAATTTGGCGGCCCAGAGGTGGGGGGATTCGATGGCGCCGGGGAGGGGGCGGAAGGGGGCTTTGAGGTCGTTGTCCCGCTCTGCGATCTTCGCGTACTGCGGGTCGGCGCGCATCACCTTGTCCTGCTTGATCCATTCGCCGTCGTTGCCGAACTTCATCTCGACGACCGACTTCTCGTTGCCGCCGAAGACGTTCACCACGATCTCGGTGCCCTCGGCCTCGTAACGCTTGAGCAGATCGGGGGCATAGATGTTCATCTGGTGCGAGGCGGGTGAGCCTGCCGCGCGGAATTCGATGCTGTATTGGTTGCCGTCGAAGGTGAAGACAGAAAATCCGTTCGGCGCGCCGTCGCGCATGGTGGCAATCGGAACGCCTCGATCATCCGCCCGTCCCTGCCACCAGGAACCGCAGGTTGTCACGTTGATGACGTGGTGGTGCGGCTTCTTGAGGTGCTTGCTCTCCAGGAATTTGTGCTCCTGGTAGTGGGTGTGGGCGGAGACGCTGAGGCAGTAGGGTCGGTCGCCGATCACCTTGAACATCTCCTCCTTGTCCTCGGTGTCCTGGAAGGGGATGTGCATCATCATGACCACAAGCTGGTCGGATGGCACGAGCGCGAGGTCCTTCTTGAGCCAGGCGATCTGCTCCTCGCCGAAACGTCCCTTGTAGGAGCCGCGGTTGGTCTGCGGGTTCTGGTACCAGAACACATTGTCGAGCACCACGAAGTGCGTCGGGCCGTGGTCGAAGCTGTAGTAGTTGGGGCCGAACAGACGCTCGAACGTCTCGTCGCTCAGCTTGTCGTCGGGAATGTCCTTGTTGATGTCGTGATTGCCGAGAACGTTGTACCAGGGCATCCCGAGCAGGGCGATGGCGCGGATATAGGGGTCGAAGACGCTGAGGTCATCGAACACCAAATCGCCGAGCGTGACCCCGAAGGAATACTTCTCCTTCTTCGCCTCTTCGATCAGCGGCTCGATGATGTCGCGCTTGAGATAGTCCACTTCGACTGCGTTGCGTGGCTGGGTGTCGCCGAAGAAGAGGGCTCGGAACCATGTGGTCTCCTCGCGGCGATGGAGCGGGAAGTTGATGAACTCCGGAAGCGGACCGGTCGGCTCGACGCCGGGAGTTTTGAGCGATGGGGGCGATCCGTTCGGCTTGTGGATGTAGTGAAACTGCGGAAGGTTGAACTCATTGAGCGGAGTCATCCAGTTGCGCGGCTTCACCAAAAAAAAGATGGTGTCGTCGGTGCCCTTCAGAGTCCAGAACCCGGATTTGTCGGTCTTGGTGAATTCGTGCTGATTGCTGACCTTGACATCCGCGATCCCGGGTTCGCCGCTGTCCCGGACGCCATTGCGGTTCAAATCCTCGAAGACATAACCTTTGGCCTGAACCTGCGCCGAAGCGCCGACGGGGAACGCAAAGAGAGCGCACAAAACGAGACTGCCTGCCCAACGCATGAGCAGACGATACCTGTGCGGCGTTAAGAGAGCTTCAATTTCAGGGGCTTGCCCGATCTCTTCTTGACCGATTCCGAGAGCATGGCGAGGATGTCCTCGGTCTCTTCGATGCCAATGCAGGAGTCGGTGATGCTGATTCCGTACTGCAGCTCCTGGCCCGGGATGAAGTCCTGACGGCCCGGGTGGAGATTGCTTTCCAGCATGACGCCGAAAACCGCCTTGTCCCCGTCGGAAATCAGTTCGCAGACCAGTTCGGCGACGCCGCGTTGTTTGGTGTGATCTTTCCCGCTGTTGCCGTGGCTGCAGTCCACCATGAGGCGGGGCGGCAGGCCGAGGGTTTCGAGTTGTTCCGAGACTTGGTGGACCGTTTCCGCGTCGTAGTTCGGCCCGGTTTCCGACCCGCCCCGAAGAATGACGTGGCACGAGTCGTTGCCCGTGGTCTGGAGGATCGCGCTGTTGCCCTGCTTGGTGACCGAAGGGAACCAGTGGCTCAGGGCGGCGGCTCTCACGGCGTCAATCGCCGATTGGGTCTGTCCGGCAGTCGAATTTTTGAATCCGACCGGCATCGAACAACCCGATGCGAACTCGCGGTGAATCTGGCTTTCGCTGGTCCGCGCTCCAATCGCGACCCACGAGACGAAATCCGCGATGTATTGCGGCAGGATGTTGTCGAGAAATTCGCAGGCGACGGGCATCCCCAGCCCGGTCAGGTCGGCGAGAAGCTGGCGGGCGACGCGGAGGCCCTTGTTGATCTGATAAGTCTCGTTCAGATCGGGGTCGTTCATCAAGCCCTTCCATCCGCCGACGGTGCGCGGCTTCTCGAAGTAGGTCCGCATGATGACGATCAGTTCGGGGTGGCGATCCGCCATCTCCTTGAGTCGCTGGCCGTATTCAACCGCCGCCCTGGGATCGTGAATGCTGCAGGGACCCGCGATGACAACGAGGCGGTTGTCCGCACCGTGAAGCACAGATGAAACGTCGCGGCGGACGCTGGAAACGAGATCCTGAGCCTCGGGGGTGACGGGAATCTCCTCGATCAGGATCGCGGGCGCGATGAGCGCGCGCACGTCGCGGATGCGGAGGTCGTCAGTCAGGAAATTCTTGGGCATGGCGGTCGGCCTTGGATTCCGAACGCGGCTTTGCGCGGAGGCTCTTGCCCTTTGATTCTACAACGCCGCGATGAGTTCACTCAGGGCCTGGATTTGGGCGGCCTCGACCATTGTGCTGAAAGGGGGCACGTGGACGAACCCGACTCGTAGGTTCGGAAACTGTTCCAGAGCGCGATAGGAGAGGTAGTTGCAGAGATAGTCGCCCGCATCCACGCTCGTTGCCCATGCCTGTCCGGGAGCCATAAGAGCTCCGTCATGCCAGAGGGTCGCGCCGATCTGCTGGGGGCCGCGCGGGTTGATCGGCATGGGCCCGGCGACGACTCCCGATGCGTCCGGCGTTCGTCCGATCAGATTCCTTGCGGTGGTTTCCAGGAGAATCGTCTCCGCTTTCGCGCTCACGCCGAGCATCAGGAGAGTGGAAATTCCAGCGGGGAGGGGGAAAGTGACGAATGTTTCGGCGTCGGCATACGTGACTGGCAGGATTGTGTGATGAGGGGAAAGCTGCGGCGCCAGGATCGAAGTGGGATTGACATCGAACTGACCGAAAGAGCCGAATCCGGTGACGAAAAGCTGGGCGCGATCCACCGCCTCATTCTACGCAGGTCCCAGCCGCGTTGAGAGTCGGACGGGCTACACTCGGAGGACAATGAAGCCCATCGCTCCGCGTTTCCGCTGAGCAGGCGCCCCCCCTTGCGGCGTCTGCGCTGACGGTTCCACCCGTCCCCCTTTGCAGAGTCGCCGCCCCTTGATGAATTCATTCAAGGCGATTCTCCCGATAAGACCGAAAACGCCGATGCTTCGCGTGCTCGGCATGACGTTATAAAACAAGGAGAAAATTTTAGTGACATTTCCAGGAGCCGAGGTGCTCCGCATTCAGCATTTCCGCCATTTTTGGTACGGGCAGACGATCAGCCAGCTTGGTGATTCGCTCTACTTTTTGGTGTTCCTGTTCATGACCGGGCAGGTTTCGAACGGTGATTCCCTGCAAGTTGGCCTTGTGGGCGCGGCTCAGGCGATTCCATTTCTCATCCTCGGCCCGATTGGCGGAATGGTTGCGGATCGTGTGGATCGACGCAAGATCATGATGCTTGCGGACGTGTTCAGCACGATCTTGATGGGCGCGTTTACTCTGAGCCTGTTCGTCAACCCGCAGCCGCCCGTCTGGCTGATCGGCTTGGTCGGATTCCTCTTGAGCGTGGCGAACATCTTCATTCTGCCTGCGCGTTCAGCGGCGATTCCCCGGCTGGTTCCCGCCGACAAGATGATGGAGGCGACGGGACTGATCATGTCCACGATGAGCTTTGTCGCGATGATCGGGATTGCCCTTTCGGCGTCGGTGCTGGGCGCGCTGGAAGCCATGTTTCCCGATTACTTCCTGCTCACCGCGTGCGGTTTGAATGCTTTGACTTTCGCGGGGGCAGCCTACTTTGCGTCCCGATTGCCAGCGCTCGTTCCATTGCGAGAAGAGATTGAAAAGGCTCACACTTCAATTCGAAGTCAGGTTTGGGACGACATTGTGATCGGTTTGAAGGCCGTGTTTGCCAATCCGATCATGAGGGTCGCGCTTCCGGTCAGCATCGGCGTGAATTTGTTCGTATCGGGCTTCTTTCCGCTCTACATCAAGACGAACGAAGTCTGGTTCGGTGATGACTTCTGGCGGCTGGCTTGGATCGAGTTTGCGTTCATGGCGCCGATGGCGATCATCAGCATGTTCATGGGACGGTTCAACATCGTCCGGCCGGGGCTGGCCTATTCCTGGGCTTTGATGGTTCTCGGAGGCTGCATTTTTGCGATGGCTTGGGGGCAGAACTATTGGGTGTATCTGTCGTGGAACATCCTCTGCGGCCTGTCGCTGCCATTTGCTTGGATTCCGATGAGCACTTATATGCAGACCGCGTTTCCGGATGAGCTGCGCGGCCGCGTCAATAGTGTTTGGTCTACGATCTCGCAGGGAATCCAGCCGATCAGTTTGATTGTGGTTGGAGCGATGCTTCAGGTCATTCCGCTTCAACCGTTCTATCTGGTGATCGGTTTTGCGCTCGTCGCCTGTCCGGCGATGGGGCTCTTCTCTGCGGGATTCCGAAACGGGCGGTTTCCTCACCTTTCGGATTCGGCTGGCACTGAGGCTGAAGCGGTTGCCGAGGCTGTCTGACTATCTCCCAGGCTGCCAGATTCTGGAGTGCGGGCAGACATGACCGCTTTCAATTCCCCGGAGGCGGTCTTCAACTCTCTGGGCGAAAGCAAGAGGGCGGCTCCGCCGCAAGTGAAAGCGGCGATGTCTCGCCGCACTCCAAACCTTCGCCGGATTTGCACCTCTGGAGAGGTGCACCATCATGAAAGACGTGGCAGGCCGCGTGCGGCAAAGCGCGACATCAATGATCGCGCATTCCGGGGATCACTCGACGATGTGAAAAACGAAGATCGCGCTTCCAAAGGCGATCACATTGCCGTCTTCGACACCCGTTGGTTCTTCGATCTTCTCGTAGTCATCACGCAGCACAAACGTGCCGTTCGATGATCCGAGGTCTTCGATTGAATATCCGTCCTCTCCGAAGGTGAACCGGGCGTGCTTGCGGGAGACGTAGCTGCCTTCGGGAATGGTGCCGAGGTCGATGTCGATCGGGCCGACCGAAGGATCGAAGCGTCCGAGGGTGGCGGGGCAGGTGAAGGTGAATTCGACGTCGGTCAGTTCGCCGCCGCGTTTGAGGACCAGCTTGGCGCGGCCCGAAGCCGACGCAGATTCTTCCTGGGCGGGAGTTTCCTCGACGGCTTCTTCAACCACCTGCTCTTCGACCGTCTCATCAACCGGCTGTTCCATCGGCTCGTCGTTCATTGCTTTCCGTTCCCTTGAAAAGTGATCCCAGGCCGAGCACGATCAACGAGACCGCGAGGCTGGGCAGGAGGGTGCCGAGGCCAAACCTGGTCCCCTCCGGCAGAGTATAGCCAATGATCTGCCGGGGCAGCTCCACGTCGAGGTAGAGATTGCCGTTGACGACGCCGTAGATCAGCCATGCGAACGAGGCAAGGAACCCGAGTGCCATGGACATCACGACAATGACCGGGCGCGGATTCCACCGGCCAATGCCATAGGCGAGCGTCACCGGAAGGAGAATTGCTCCGATCACGCATCCGCCCCACGAGTACCAGAGGGCGACCACGCTGTCGATGTTGAGCGCGAGGATGATCGCGACCACCGAGGCCACGGCGATGCCAATCCGGCTCCATTTCGTTTCGTCAAGGCCCGCCTTGATCCGGCAGACGAACTCGCGTCCGAATGAGGCTCCACTGACCAGGCTGTAGCCGACCATGGCGCTGAGGATCGTGCCGAACATTCCGCAGAAGAACATCGCCTGCAGCCCGGGAGGCAGGATCGCGTTCCCGAGGGCGGGGAAGATGAGGCGGGTGTTGGCGGGCGGCTCGGTCAGCAGGCTCATCGCGTAGAGGCCCGTGCTGACGGTCATCATGTCGAAAAGCATCCAGAATCCGATGGCGATGAGGACGCCCCGCCGCCCGGTTTCGGGGTCCTTCGCGCTGGCGACGCGCTGGTGGAAGCCTGGGTCGATCAGAGTCCAAGCCCCAAGGATGAAGAAGCTGACGATGGTCGGCCATTGGGTGCCGCCGGTGAAGGTGAGGAAGTTTTTGTTCTCGATTCTCTGCCAGGTCTCCATTGGAGGGAAGTGGATCAGGCAGTAGACGACGATGACCGCGAAGCCGATGTACATCATCGCGAAGGCGAGAGTGCTGGCACGGGCGTCGGCCATGAGGCCGCCTTTGTAGAGGAACAGCGTACCGACCACGGTTCCGGCGAGAATGCACTGCCAGAGCGGAAGCCCGGTCAACGCCTGGATCAGGTCGCCGATCATCAGCACATGAGGGGCGGGGACGCCGAGCAGGAAGACGAGCGCGGCTCCCACAATCGCGGCGGTGCGCCCAAATCGGGCGTGGAGGCGTTCAGGGATGGAGATTTGGTCGGCTTCTCGGACGCGTTTGGCATAGACGAGCGCGTAGATGAGGGCGAAGACGTAGTAGGGAACCCCCATCAGGAGGATCGTTCCGAGCCCGTAGTACTGCACCGACTCCGCAATGCCGAGAATGCCGCCGTACCAGGTGGCGACGAGGGTTGCGACGAAGATGGGAAGGGTCAGAGCGCGTCCGGCGGCGATGAACTGCAGGGCGGAGTGGTCGCGGAGCTTGGCCGAGAAGCCGAGGCCGAGCAGCACGGCGATGAAGAGCCCAAAGACCGCCCAATCGAGGGGGGTGAAGGTCACCAAATCGGGAGTTCCTCCGGACTGAATTCGAGAACGAAGAGGAGCGCGCCTGCTTCGAGAGTGATCTTGATTTCGTCCTCTGCCGCACGGTTGGAGAGACTGATGAAGCCGCCCATCGTCATCGCCTGGTTTTCGAGCGGCCATTCGACGCCTTGGATGCTGACTCCCTGGCTGGGAAGAATTGGCATGAGCGAAAGGCGTTGACCGGGACGGGCTCCAAAGGAGCGTTCTTCGCCGGGGCGGATGATCCAACCGAGCCCGCGTCTGAGGGCGAGGCGGATGCTGAGGGGAGAGGCGAGGCTGCTGGAGAGGGTGCCAAGAACGTGGTCGAGGCGGTCGCCTTCGATGGCCGCGAGGGTGATGTCGGTCACGCCATCCTGCCTCGCGAGCATCAGGAGCTTGTCGCTGTCGAAGGAATTCTGATCCCAATGAGGGACGATGCGAAGGCCGTCTTGATCTGCCAACCGCAGGGAGTCCATGTCGCCGGTGATCGTGGGTTTGAATCCCCGCTCCAGGAGCGGAATCGCACCGCGATCAGCGGCGTAGAGGCGGTCGGCCAAGGCGGCCCATTCCCCGATCTTCTCTGCGGGCAGGTCTCTTCCTCCCAGCACTCCGAGCACCTTTTCCGGCACGGGTTGAGTTTAGCGCGGTTACGCCGTCTCCCTCTCCATCCGTTCCGGTGCGCTGACACCCAGAATGTCCAGCACGGACTTGAGGGCGATGCGGGCGGCTTCGCAGATGACGAGGCGCTGCTGGGTGAGTTCCGGCTGGTCGGGCTGGATCACACGGCAGGCGTCGTAGAAGTGGTGATAGCTCCGCGCCAGTTCAATCGCGTAGGTGGCGAGGCGGTTGACCGCGTAGTCTTCGGCGCAGCGGGCGACTTCTTCGGGGAGGTCGAGGATTTTGAGGAGCAGGGATTTCTCGCGCTCATGAAGTTCAAGCCGCGGAAGCACTGTGCCCTCGGGGAGTTGGATGCCTGCTTCCACGGCTTTTCGGAGGACCGAACAGATGCGGGCGTGGGCGTACTGGACGTAGAAGACGGGGTTTTCGTCCGACTGCTTTTCGGCCAAGTCGAGGTCGAAGTCGAAGGTGGTGTCGTGGTGGCGCATCAGGTAGAAGAAGCGCGCGACGTCCTTGCCGGCTTCCTGTTGCTCTTCGACCGTTCCACTCGGCTTGACCTTGGCTCCGATCTCGTTGATGAGGTCAATCAGCGCGTAGATGTTGCCGTCGCGCTTGCGCATCGGGGCGGGCTTGCCGTCTTTCATGAAGCGGACGAGCTGATAGATTTGGACGGTCAGCTTTTCGCGGGCTTCGGCGAGGGCGCGGCGGCAGGTGTCCCGCTCGGCCTTGCTGGAATAGAGCTTGGCTTCGATTTCGCTGAGTTCGGGCGAGTTCGGGTCTTCGGTTTGGGTCTCAGGCAGGAGCGCGGCGGCGACGACGGCGGTCAGGCGACCGATGTAGCCGTGGTGGTCCGGGCCGAGAACCGTGATCAGGTGATCCGCGTTCTCGGGGCGATTGAACTTGTCCTTGTGGTAGGCGACATCGCTGGCGATGTAGGTGGTGCGCCCGTCTCGACGGCGCAGCACGCGGTCCATGTCGTCGGCGAACTTGGTCGAACGGAGCCAGAGTGTGTCGCTGGTCTGCTGCTCCTGTGACGCTTCGACCGCGTTGCCCTCGTCGTCCACATCCTTGGTCTGAGATTCGATTTCGACATCTTCAATGACCCCGCCCTTGGCGAGTTTGAGTTTGTGACGGATTGGTGTAGTGTCGGCGGCGTGGTTGGCGATGAGTTGCTGAACTTCACGACCCACCATGCCTGAGGTGTGAAGCGACTGTTCGGAAAACCAGGTGTCGTATTCAACTCCCATCAATTCCATCGCTCGCTTTTGAGCTTGGATCATCAAATACTGGCTGTTTGATTGGCACCATTCAAGCGTGCCACGCTTGAATGGTTTTGCCGGAGTGTCGAGGATTTCGATGTTCAACTGATCTTCAGTCCATTCCACGAGAGCCTTCAGCTTGGAAGGTTCTTCTAAGAGATCGATAGTCTGGACATCGTCTGTTTTCAAGCAACTGTACTCGTACGTGTATCGTAGCTCGGAGCCAAGACTGTTCGGGATAGTCATTGCTTCAACGGACTTTCCATCGATTTCGTAGTGAACGACAACATTTTCAGGGGTCCAGCGTAGCTGAACCCGCCGAGCACCTTCTTCAGCCGCTTTCGTGAGAATAGCGTCGTGCAGCCTAGCCATTGGAGAACCGCTTCGATAAGCAAAGTCATAGTCTGAGCGGAGAACTGTGCGCACAGTAGAGGTAGGTACTGCTTCGAAAGATACATTACAACTTAATAGCTCGGGCACATTCACCTTAACTTCACCGAGCGGTTTGTCCGTGCCAAGTTGCAACCGATCTGTCGAAGCGGAAATTACGATGACATGATTCTCAATGGCGAAGCGCGCAGGGATCACGCGGGATTCACTAATGTCGCGAGTGTCAAGACGTCGCTGATAGGAGTTCTTCTTTAATCGCGCGAGCACTTTGACCGCGAAGTCCTCGCGATAAGTGGAAGGAAGTTCCCAGGGCGTATGCAAGTAGGTTTCAAGCTGGCTGGCAACCTCATAAACGTAGTCACCCTTATATCCATTGTCAGGTACCGGACGTTTCTCCAGAATCGCCTTCACCGACTCCGCGAACAACCGCATCTGTTCGCTGCTGGTGCCGTCGTTGATGTAGTACTCGCGGTGGACTGTGTTTCCTGCCGTCTCAAGCACATTGCACAAGGTTGAGCCGTAGGCGGCTCCGCGTCCGGAGCCGATGGTGATGGGGCCGTTGGGGTTGACGGAGACGAATTCGACGTTGATCCTCTGAGGGTTTTCAACCGAGACGTGAGCGTAGTGGGCCAAATCCGTCATTGGCGAAAGATCGGCGGATGACAAGACATCACCCACGAACGAGCCGACAAAGCCCGAGGAGAGCCGCAAATTCAGGAAGCCCGGCCCGGCGACTTCGACCGTCTCGAAGTCCGAATCCAACCGAAGCCGCTCCGCCAGCGCGTCCGCGATCACGCGGGGCGGCTTGCCAGCGGCCTTCGAAGCCGCGAGAGCGATGCTGCAGGCGAAGTCGCCGTGCTCGGGCTGGCGCGGCTCCGCGATCTCGATCGCAGGGTACTGAACCTCGGGCAGAGCGCCTTCAACAACAAGCGTATGGAGGGCGGTGGAAATCTTCTCGGCGACGGTTTTCCGAATCAAAACATCTCCGTGATACCTTCCCGGGAAAGGAACTCTACGGGCCGACAATCAACGGGGATGCGGAAAATCTTGGTTGACGGGTATCTTCCGGGACCTGTTGTGGGCTACAATCGGCCTTGTGCCGGTTATGGGAGGGCAATTTGACCCTCTGGCCAGCACGGGTGTGGAGATGACCGGGTCGTGGGGACTCGGGGAGTGAGGATCTATTAACCATGGCTCTGCAGCGAGTGCCGTTCACGAAATTCCTGGTTGACAATGGGTTTGTCACGCAGGATCAGGTCGAGGAAGCGCTCAAAGTTCAGCAGCAGACGAAGAACCCGAACCTGGGACAGGTGTTCCAGAATCTCGGCTTTGTCGGCGAGCGTGAAATTTTGAGAGCGCAGGCCCAGGAAGTGGGCTTGCAGTTTGTCGATTTGGACAACGTCCAGATCGACCCGAGCGCGGTCAATGTGGTTCCGGACCGCATTGTCAAGCTTCACAACGTGATGCCGTTCAAAAAGGACGGAATGACGCTGTGGGTGGCGATGCAGAACCCGAACAACATCCAGGCCATTGATGACGTTCGGCTGTCTTCGGGCTGCATGGTCAAGATCGCGGTCGCGATTCCTGGCGCCATCGAAGACGCGATCAAGAAGAATTACGCCAATGGGCAGGCGAGTCCGTCGACCGCCGCGGCGGTTCAGAGCAGCGCGGCGGCGGCTTCAGCAGCGGCCGCTGCGGCGAACTCTCAGGGCAACATCGCCAGCCTTCTCGCGCAGGCTCAGGTGGCGCGAGACGCGGACCAGGCGAAGACCAAGGGCAAATTCAAGGAAGGCGAGGACACCGGAGAGGACCTGGCCGATCAGGCCCCGATCATCAAGCTCGCCAACGCGGTCATCCAGAAGGCCATCGAAGATCGCGCATCAGACATCCACGTCGAGCCGCAGGAGACGCGTCTGCGCATCCGCTACCGCGTTGACGGTGTTCTGATGGAGGCCATGACGATCCCGAGGAACCTGCAGGCTCCGCTCGTCTCCCGCTTCAAGATCATGGCGGAGATGAACATCGCGGAACGCCGCGTTCCGCAGGACGGACGCATCGAGGTCCGCACCAACGGCAAGGATTACGACCTCCGCGTCTCCACCATCCCGTGTCCTTTCGGCGAGAAGATCGTTATGCGTATTCTCGACAAGGGCAACACCAACATCGGCCTCGGCAAGCTCGGCATGTCGGGCGAGAACCAGGCCTACATCGAAGAACTGGTCAGCCAGCCGAACGGAATGTTCCTCTGCACGGGTCCGACGGGTTCCGGCAAGACGACCACGCAGTATTCGGTCTTGAACATGTTGAACTCAGTCGAGCGCAACATCATCACGATTGAAGACCCGATTGAGTACCAGCTCAACGGCATCGCGCAGGTTCAGGTGAACAAGAAGGCCGGTCTGACCTTCGGCACGGCGCTCCGCGCCTTCCTTCGACAAGACCCTGACATCATCCTCGTTGGTGAGATGCGCGACCTTGAGACGGCGGAGATCGCCATCGAGGCGTCGCTCACGGGCCACTTGGTCTTGTCCACGCTTCACACGAACGACGCGCCCTCGGCCACGATTCGTATGATCGACATGGGCCTTGAGCCGTACTTGATTTCTGCGACCGTCATCGGCATCCTCGCCCAGCGACTTGGACGAAAGATCGACTCGGACAACAAGGAGCCGTATGATGTGAAGGCCATCGACCTGCGTCGGTTCGGCTTCCCGGTCACTGATCCGGAAGAGTCGGTGACGCTCTATCGCGGCGTCCCTGCGGAGGCCAACCGCATGACGGGCTACAAAGGCCGAATGGGCATCCATGAGCTTCTTCGCATGAATGCGGAGATCGCCGAACTGATCGTCCGGCGCGCCTCATTGAACGATCTCAAGGAAGCGGCGAAGGCCAACGGCATGAAGGAGCTTCGCGAAGACGGACTGGAGAAGGTGCTCGCGGGCGTCACGACTCCCGACGAAGTCATGCGCGTCGTCTTCACCGCAGGCTACTAATGGTGAAATGCCGAAAAACAGCGTACAGTAAAAGTTGAGAGTGCATACAGAATGAATCCGAGCGTTCCCCCGCCATCAGACGCGCCGATGCAGTCGGCGCCGCCCGTCGCGCCTCCCCAGCAGGAAGGCGCCGCATCGCCGGAGATGGCGAAGGTCGGCCAGCCGAAGTCGCTGGACGATCTTCATATTGACGAACTGCTGCACGTGGTTGTGGATCGGAACTGCTCCGACCTCCACCTCTGCGCGCAGAGCGAGCCGGTCATCCGTGAGGATGGCAAGCTGAAGCGGCTGAACTACGAGAAGTTCACCCCGCAGCAGGTCCAGCGCATGATCTATGAGATCGTCACGGACGACCAGATCACCCGCTTTGAGCAGACGCTGGAACTGGACTGCTCCTACCAGCTTCCGATGCCGCTTCATATGCGGCAGCCGGGGGGCAGCACCGTCCGCGCCCGATTCCGTGTGAACGTGTATCGCGACCGAGGGTCGGTCGCCGCCGCGTTCCGCTTGATCTCCAGCCGCATCCCGACCTGCAAGGAACTGAGCCTGCCTCCGATCCTTGAACAGCTTTCGGAAAAGCCGCGTGGTCTGATTCTGGTCACCGGCCCGACGGGTTCAGGAAAGTCCACGTCGCTGGCCGCGATGATCAACCACATCAACACGAACTTCGCGCACCACGTCATCACGATTGAAGACCCGATTGAATACCTGCACCACCACAAGCAGTCGGTCATCAACCAGCGCGAACTGGGCGGCGACACGCTGAGCTTCTCGAACGCTCTGCGCGCCAGCCTCCGCGAAGACCCCGACATCATCCTCGTCGGTGAGATGCGCGACACGGAGACGATCGCCCTTGCGATCACCGCCGCTGAAACGGGCCACTTGGTCTTCGCCACGCTGCACACCAACAACGCGGCGGAATCCATCGACCGTATGATCGACGTCTTTCCTCCCGGGCAGCAGGAGCAGATTCGCGTCCAGTTGTCGAACAACATCGTTGCGATCATCGCGCAGCAGCTTCTGCCACGCGCGAATGGCCCAGGCCGTGTGCCCGCCAACGAGATCATGGTTGCCTCTCCCGCAGTTCGCAACCTGATTCGTGAAAACAAAACGCACCAGATTCCGTCCATGATTCAGACGAGCGCCGCCGCGGGCATGGTGAGCATGGATCAATGCCTCCGTGACCTGTATCTGAAGGGGATCATCACCCTGGAAGATGCGATGACGCGATGTCAGAACATCGAAGAGCTCAAGAAGATGATCAACC
>JAEYWW010000189.1 GCA_023428805.1 Armatimonadota bacterium
CTGAACTGCGGCTCGTGAGAAATGACGCGGATGGGCTCCCACTCCGTCGGATGAAACTTCGTCTTGAAGCGATCCAGGCCCTCGAAGTTGTAAAACCGTCTTCCATGCGCTTTCGCCCATCGGGAAATCAGGCGAAGCCACGGGGGATTGTGGAGCGAGGAGGACTCTCCGTGCGCCGACAGAGGCACGATCCCCATCGTCACCATCTCCGCCCCATCATCTCCCACCGCCCGCACCGCGGCATCCAAAGCAAGCTCCACGCTTCCATTCGGTGCGCCCACGATGCGGGGGAACTGCTCGGTCAGCCATGCGCGCCGTTTGGGAATAGGGGACATCGTGACAAAGGCGACCACACTGCCATTCCTTACTGCCACAAAAAACCGCCGATCTTCGGGGTGGCCAAGCGTGTCCGGTTCGACCAGAAAGTGCATCGCGGGCAATCCACGGGTGGCGAGCCAACTGTCCAAGCACGCCCGCAGTTCAGGATGACCATGAACCATAGCAGGGGGCCATTCTTCGACCGAAACCCCTTTGTTCCGCGCCCGGTTGAGCTGATAGCGAAGCGAAGAGTCCTGCTCAACCGCCTTCGTCCAATCGCCCGGAGACCAGAGCGGTTGCGCGCCGAGTGAAACGGGCGCATAGTTGGGATTCAGGTTCAAAATAGACTGAAGTCGGCCCTCCGCCCCAAAATAGCAGACCCGCTTGCGGGCTGCCGACTCCCACTCGGCGAGCACTGCGGCCAGCCGCTCTTCCGCGCAGACTGGCGCGCCCGCGACCACGCAGTGGGTGCGGGTTTCCACGAACCCCACCACCGCATCCCCGGCACGCGAAAACCAGAGCTGGATCCCCGGATTCAAAATCTGCCAGCAGGTGGTGTTCCAACCGTGCTGAAGCAGAAGCATCCTCGCTTTGTCCCTGGCCGATGCCTCATTCATGCCGCTCAGCCCCATTGTGATGCACAAAGCCGCCACGCCCGGGGAATTGCCAGCATCACAAAAATTCAGGAATCAAAGGGGATAAAGCGTCGTATACTGAGATTGCAGGCAACTGCACTTCCCTGGCCTAGCGCCGCTGGTCGGCGACGGGGGAACCGAATATTGGGGTGAATCATCCGCGAGGATGAAGGGCGGTTCGCGGCCCTAACCCGACAGCTAACCTAGGAGGCCAATGCACGAACCGGAGCAATCCGGAGTGGGAAGCATGATGAAGACGAAACGAAAACTGTTCGGATATGGCCGCCCCAATGCTGTGGTTCTTTGCGCCTGCCTGGACGAGCCGTGCGTCGAACTGATCCATCGGATCAGTCCTTTCCCGGAGAACGCGCTTATTGCGCAGCACGCGCCGACGCGTCCGCACCTGCGGCGTTGAAGCGTTTGCGAGAGAACCTTCATTCTGACGCGGCGGGAAGCTCGATGGGGAGCAACCCGCCGCACTTTGTTTTGGTTTGGAGTACTGCTTATTTGTGCGCTGGCGGCGTGTTGCTGCACGACAATCATCTGCGGATATGATCTGCGGCATCTGCGGTTTTCCAAATTTGCTTTGACCGCAGATGGCGCAGATTGGAACGCAGATATTCACAGATGAATTACTTTGCAGGCTGAAGTCGCACCCAATGTTCTTCAGTCTAATTCCTTAAAGCGCCGTGCGCGAAGCGACTCGCGAAGCATCCACACGCCAAAGCACTCCATCGCCAAGCCAAGAAAAATTTGGCTGACGGCATAAAGCCGCGCATCAGTGCCCGATAGCATCAAGCCCCTGACGCTGACCGTTTCCGCAGAAAGATTCCGAATCCCTGTGATGATTTCTATTGGGCTGAACAACAGGGCGAACAGGGTTAGGAGATTATCTCTTTTGAAGAATCTCATTATTCCTTCGCGGGCATCACCTTGCCCGCACACTCGCCGAACCCCACTCGATAGCCCTCGCCCTGCGCGTAGGCCATGAGAGTGAGGGTGTCACCATCCTCCAGGAAGGTTCGTGTCTCGCCATTGCCGAGCGTCACCGGCTTCTGCCCGCGCCAGCTCAGCTCCAGCATCGAGCCGTAGGTGCCCTCTTCCGCTCCGCTGATCGTGCCGGAGGCGTAGAGATCGCCGAATTCGACGGGGGTGCCGTTGGAGGTTTGGTGGGCGAGCTGCTGGCTGATCGACCAATAGAGGTTCGCCATGTTCGACCGGCAGATCACCTCGGGAGACTTCATTTTCGGGGTCTGGAGCAGGACTTCGAGCACGATGTTGAAGTGCGGCTTGCCGTGATGCCGCAGGTAGTGCAGAACCTCCGGCTCCTGCGCCATGCCTTCCACCCGGAACGGCTCCAAAGCATCCAGGGTCACGATCCAGGGTGAGACGGTGGTCGCAAATGACTTGGCGAGGAACGGCCCGAGCGGCTGATATTCCCATCGCTGCACATCCCTCGCCGACCAGTCGTTCACGATAACCAGCCCCAGCATATGCTCCTCCGCCTTGGCGCAGGTGATCCGGCGGCCCATCTCCTGGCCCTGGCCGACGTAGAAGCCCATCTCCAGTTCAAAGTCCATCTCCCTGCTCGGGCCGAAGCTCGGCATTTCGTCATTCGGCCCTTTGGTCTGTCCCTTCGGCCGGATGATCGGAGTTCCGCTGACGACCACGCTGCTCGCGCGACCGTTGTAGCCGATGGGCACGTGGCGGTAGTTCGGAAGGAGCGGCGGCTGGTCCGGGCGGAACATCTTGCCGACGTTGCCCGCGTGGTGGATGCCGCTGTAGAAATCCACAAACGCCACCGGCGGAATCGGCACCTGGAGATTCGCGTCTTTGATCGGAATCAGCGCCTTTTTGCGGAGCGTCTTGTCATCGCGCAGGGCCGGATTGTCCTTCTCCAAAAGTTTGCAGACCTCTTTGCGGAGCGTGGACAGCATCTCGGGGTCGAGTCCGTTGAAGTTCCAGAGGCTCCCAAAATCCTCCTCGCTCAGCAGCCCGGCTTCCTGCAGCT
>JAEYWW010000236.1 GCA_023428805.1 Armatimonadota bacterium
CCTCGGGAGAGGTGCACCACCCGCAACGGCGGCTCCGCGCAAACAAGATAGATGCCAGACTGCGGCCCTGGTACGATCACTTCATGCCCGCGCGGTTCGAGGTCAATGAGGATATCGGCAAGGCTTGGACGCTTCCGTCCGCCTTCTACAACGATCCGAATGTGTTTGAGGAGAGCAAGGAGAAGATCTTCTGCCGCACCTGGCAATGGGCGGGATGGGATGATCTGCTCAAAGTGCCGGGCCAAGTCCATCCTCTGACTCTTCTGGAAGGATTTTTGGACGAACCCCTCGTCCTGACCCGAGACCGAGGCGATCAAATCCATTGCCTCAGCAACGTCTGCACCCACCGCGGGAACATTGTCTGCGAGGGCGCCGCAAACCTCAACACGCTGCGCTGTCGCTACCACGGAAGGCGCTTTGGCCTCGACGGCAAATACCAGTTCATGCCCGAATTCGATGGCGTGGACAACTTCCCCTGCGAGAGCGACAACCTGCCGAACGTGCCCTTTGGAAACTGGCGAAAATTCCTCTTTGCTTGCCTTTCTCCACGTCACTCATTGGAGTCGGTCTTCGCGGAATTGGATCGAAGGATCGGATGGATGCCCATCGAATCGTTCGTCCATGCCCCCGAGCGCGGGCGCGAGTATCTGGTCAAAGGAAACTGGGCTCTCTACGTGGACAACTATCTGGAGGGCTTCCATATCCCCTACATCCACGCGGCCCTCAACGAGACGCTCGACTACGGCAGCTATCGCAGCGAGTTGTTCGACTTCGGCAATCTGCAGTTCGGTGCGGCGGCGGATTCGGAGGAAGTGTTTGACCTGCCGACCTCCTCGCCCGACTTCGGCCAGCAGGTGGCGGCCTACTACTACTGGATATTTCCGAACTTGATGCTCAACTTTTATCCCTGGGGGCTCTCGGTGAACGTTGTGCGCCCCATCGCCCCCGACCGCACCAAGGTTCAATTCATTCCGTTCGTGTGGGATGCGTCGAAGCTGGGTGAAGGGGCCGGAGGCGACTTGGACCGGGTCGAACGTGAGGACGAGGTGGTTGTGGAACTGGTCCACAAGGGGCTCAAATCGCGCTTCTATGACCGGGGACGATATTCGCCCAAGCGCGAGAACGGAGTGCACCAATTCCACCGCATGATCTGCGAGGCGATGAATCAGCAATGAATAAGACGGTTGGATGGGGCGCGATCCTGGCGGGATTGGCGGTGGCGCTCGGTGCATTTGGCGCGCATGGGCTCAAGGAGCATTTCGCCGAAGGTGGAGAGGCGTGGTGGCAGACCGGACACCACTACATGATTGTCCATGCCCTCGCGATCATCGGCTACGGTCTGTTCAGCCAAAAGAAGGCCCTTCCCTGGCTCTTCACCATCGGGACTCTCCTGTTCTCGGGCTCGCTCTTCGTGATGGCGGTCACGGGCATCCGGTGGCTCGGGGCAATCACCCCGCTCGGAGGAGTCTGCTTTATTGTCGGATGGGGAATGTTCGCCTGGGAAGCGCTCCGTTCGCGTCCAGAAGCGCAAGTTTAAGACCCGATTCTTGTTACGAGATCGCGCGGCTGTCGTCTAAATCCATAGAAATCGTCATGGGACGCCTCCTTTTTCTGCTCTGCACCATCCTGGTGTTGGTGGGATTCGCCCCGCAGTCTTCGTATTCGCCCAAGGCGGGCGAAACGGTGATGCTCGTCAATGTCTCCGGTCGCGGCGAAATTGCGATCAAGCTGCACACCGACAAGGCCCCGAAAACCACCGCCCAGATCATCCGGCTCGCCGAGTCCAAATTCTACGACGGCCAGAAGTTCTTCCGCGTCGTCAAGTCGCCCCGCCCCTTCCTGATCCAAATGGGCGACCCCAACAGCAAGACCAAGCCGCTTGATGATCCCTCGATGGGCACGGGCGGGAGCGGCACCAAGGTCGCCTACGAAGACACGGGCTATTCCAATGTCGAGGGCGCAGTGGGGCTTTCGACGCCGACCGACCAGAAGGACGCCGGGGACAGCCAGTTCTACATCCTGCTTGCAAATCAGCGATTTTTGGACGGTCAGTACACTGTTTTTGGGCAGGTTGTCAAGGGAATGGACGTGGTCAAAACAGTCGAGCTTGGGGATCAGGTAACGTCAGTCACCATCAAGCGTGGCTAAGAAATCGACGTTCCCCGGACTGATTCGCGCCATCGGGCTCCGACTCCTTTATGGACTGGTGAGCCTGATCTTTTTGTCGCTGGCCACATTCGCCATCGACGAAATCGCTCCGGGCGACGCCGCGCTCGTCCGAGCTGGTGAAAAAGCTTCCCAAGCCACCATCGAGCGCATCCGCAAGGAGATGGGGCTCGACCGCCCCTGGCCGATCCGCTACGTGGAATACGTCGCCAAAGCCGCGACGGGTGATCTGGGGACAAGCAATTACGGCACACGCGAGCCGGTGAGCAAAATCATCGGCCAATCCATCGGCGTCACGTTGATGATCGCGACACCTGCGATCCTGCTGGCGGCGGCAGTCGGAATCGCGCTCGGCACTCTTGCCGCGCTCAAGCAGACCAAGGCACAAGACCAGCTCATCCTCGGATTCTCGACGCTCGGAGTCACGCTTCCCAACTTCGTGCTTGCTCCGGTGCTTGTGCTCCTCTTCGCGGTTCAGATGAACCAGCTCCCCACGTCGTGGGAAACGCCGATGAGAGCGCCGATCTACTACTATTTGATCCTGCCCGTCCTCGTGCTTTCGCTCCGTCCGATGGCAAGCCTGACTCGATTGACCAGGGCAAGCATGATCGAGACGCTTTCGCAGGAGTTCATCAAGCTGGCGCGGGCGAAAGGCGTCCCCTACTGGCGGATCGCAATCCGCCACGGTCTGCGGAACGCCATCCTGCCCGTCATCACCGCAATCGGAACCAGCTTCGGTTTTCTTCTGACGGGCTCATTCATTGTCGAAACCATCTTCATCATCCCGGGCATGGGGCAGCGCACTCTGGGAGCGATCACCCAGAACGACACGCCCGTCATCATGGCGTCGGTGCTCGTTTCCGGAGCGCTTTTCATCTTGGTCAATCTGGTCGTGGACATCATCCAGCCGATCCTTGATCCCCGCATCCGGGAGTCGCAGGTTTGAAGAAGCCGCATCTCGGCCTCGTTTTCTGGCTCAGCGCCGGGTTTCTGGTCCTGCTTGTCCTTTTCGCGGTGGTCGGACCATTCTTCCTGCCGGACTACAACAAAGTTGTCGGTCCGACCAACCAGTTCAGTCTGGCGGGTCATATTTTTGGCACCGATGACCAGGGCCGCAGCATTGCAGCCCGGCTGGCTTATGGCACACGAATCTCACTCTTCGTCGGCCTGCTCGTCCAGGCCATCGCGCTGGTGGTCGGAGTCATCGTTGGCGTCACTGGTGTCTATGCGCCCCGCTGGATCAGCGTGCCTTTGATGCGGTTCACGGATGGCATGTTCGCCTTCCCTGACCTGCTCCTGGCGATTCTCATCGTGGGCATCTTCGGGGCTTCGCTGAACGCGGTCATTGTCGCCCTTTCGATCACCGCTTGGCCCGCCGTCGCGCGGCTTGTGAAAACTCAGGTTGCCACGCTCAAAGACCGGGAATTCTTGATGGCTTCTCAGGCTTTGGGAGCGAAGACACCCTACCTGGTCGTCAAGCACATCCTGCCGCACCTCTGGGGGATTCTTCTGGCGGTCTCCATGGTCGAGCTCGCGGCGACCATCCTTGCGGAAAGCTCGCTCAGCTTCCTGGGGATCGGCGTCCAGGCACCCATGCCTAGCTGGGGGAGCATGATCAACAGCGCGCGGCTCGGGATCAACTCCCACCCTGAAATCCTCCTGTGGCCCTGCCTCTTCCTCAGCGCGACGATCTTTGCCCTGAACTTTGTGGGAGACGGTCTGCGCGCGTTGACCGACCCCAAATCGCGCTAGAGATTCAGCCTCGCTGATTCATCACCCAGTCGATCGCTCGATCCAACTGGTTGTCTTTTCCGGGCTCGCCAAGGACAGTGCCTTGAGTGATTTGAAGGGGCACCAGGATGTTGGGCTTCAGTCCACCGCCAAGATACTGTCCTTCTTCATCGACCCGGCGCGAAATATCCTCGCCGCTCGGAAGCAGGTACTTTGCGACCGTGATCTTCATGCTGGAACCATCGGTCAGCGGTTGAACCGTCTGGACAGATGCTTTGCCGTAGGAGTGATCTCCGATCAAGGTCGCCTTCTTGTAGTCGCGCAGAACGCCGGAGAAGATTTCCGCCGCCGAAGCGGACTCTTCATTGATGAGAATCGCGACGGGAACGCTGATCTTCAGTTCATTGCCCTGAGGGCTCTTGGTTTCGACCGTTTCGTCTCGACCTTTCTGAATGACAACCGTTTTGCCGCCTGCGAAGAGAGAAATCATGTCCGCCGCCGTTTCCAGTAGCCCTCCGGGATTGGATCGCATGTCGATGATGATTCCGCGGGGATTTTCGGCCAGTGCATCCTTCATCGCGCGGGCGAACTGAGCAGTCGTTGTTTCCGAGAATTGGCTGACCGCGATCAGAGCGATGTTCGAGTTGATCATCCGCGACTCAACTGTCGGAAGCACGACAATGTCCCGCGTCACGCGGACGGGGAATGGCGCCGCTTCGTTCTGGCGGCGAACGATGAGCTGAACCTGTGTTCCCTGCTTGCCTCGAATCAGCTTCACGATCTCCTCGACGGGCATTCCGTTCACTTCCTTCCCATCAACGTGGGTGATCGTGTCGCTCGGCTTGAGGCCTGCACGACTGGCGGGGCTGTCATCAAAAACAACCGCGATCTTGGCTCCCAGCGGGTCGTCGTTCAGCCTCGCCCCGATCCCGCCAAAATCTCCCCGAGTCTCCAGAGCGAAGGCCTCCGCGAGTTTGGGGGGCATGTAAGTCGTGTGCGGATCGCCGAGAGATGAGAAGAGCCCTTCCAGACCTGCGTACTTCAGTTCGTCAGGAGCAATTTTGCGGTCATAGTTTGCGAGGATGAAGGCGTGGTGCTTCTTGAAAACCTCTGTCGGGGTCGGCTTTGCAGTGCGGCCGCCACTGACCAAGCTTGAGAAGGCATCGCCGCTCGGCGCACTGCCCCGGAGAAGGTCTTGGGCGGAGAATCCGCCCGCAAAGGCCGCTCCGCTAAGGAGCACAACACCAATGACTTTTCCAGCGCTCATTTCGCACCTTCTGCTTTGAATCGTCCGGTCGCGAGTGTGTAGCCCGCTCCGTTCTCCAAGTCGACTGACTCGATCCAGCGCGCATCTCCGTTGGCAGTTCCCTTCACCTTCGCGCCCCGCGCTTCCAGGGTCTGCGCCAGAATCTGCGCCTGAGAACCTGTCCATCGATCAATGAGGACAGTCAAGCCGGACACGTCAGATCGTTCTCCGCTCCCTTGAAGCGGTCGTGCAGTGCCACCAGCCGCTCGGGAAATCCTGCCGAAAACACCACCTCCCGCAATTTTATGCAGGAGAGCCTGGATTGCGCCCGCCTCGCCATTCTGCGTCCCGCGCAAGTCAAGCACTTTGAGATCGTTCGGCAATTCCTGGGCGGCTTGGTCCGAAATCTGAATATGGGTTCCCTCACTCGTCAAATTGATCGGCTTGACTTCAACCAAAGCCAGATTGAGGGTCGCATTCTGCTCCTGCCCGTTCCGCACATACTTGATTTGCGCTGTGCCAGATTCGCCAGTTGTCAGCTTTTCCCGAGCACGCGCCGGGGTCATGTTTTTGGACGAGATGTCATCCAATCGCTTGCGGATATCATCTAGTTCGGCTTCTGTTGGCTTGTCGGAGCCAGTCAGCGAGGCCCGTTTTCGCAACGTGTCGATTTCGGTGCCTGACATCACCCAATAGTCGTTCACATTGCTGATCCGATCACCTGGCTTCAATCCTGCCTTGTCCGCAGGACCGCCCGGAGCAACCCATGTGATGAAGACGTCAGGAATGAGGAGGATTTGGTCAACTGTGGCGTCTGATTTTTGCAGCTTTTCGATCTGAGTCTTGTCATAAACCAGTGAAAGGTCCGCGCCGATGCCCTGCATTCTGC
>JAEYWW010000250.1 GCA_023428805.1 Armatimonadota bacterium
GGCCACGCGCCAGTTCCAAGAGATCCTGGACCAATCGCGTCATGTCGTCCGCGGCCCGGTCAATCACCTGGAGCGCGTCCTGCTTTTCTTCGGCGGAAGCACCTTGGGCCAATGCCGCGCTGCTGACGAGCTTGACACGGCTTAGGGGAGTCCGCAGCTCGTGACTCGCATCGGCGGTGAACTGGCGCTGCGCTTCGTAGGCGCTCTCCAGTTTCGCGTAGGATGCTTTCTGGGATGCGAACGACGCTTGAAGCCGGGCGATGAGGGCATTGAATGTGCGGGCGAGCTGCCCCATTTCGTCTTCGCCTTGAACGGGAAGTCTCCGGCTCAAATCCTCCTCACCAATCTTCTCGGCAGCATCGGCCATGGATTCGACTGGCTTGAGAGCCCGGTTTGCGAGAATCAGTCCTGCTGCCGCCGCCGCCAGCAACGCGACGGGCATCAGAAAGAGAAGAGTCATCCGCTGCCAGCGGAACATATTTTCAACCTCATCCAACTCTTGGGCGGCTTGACCGAGCAGCTGCGTTTCGTCGGGCGGTCCTGCCAGCGCGGTCGCAACGCGCACCTTCTGGCCTTCAATCTGAATGGTGCGAACGTCGGTGCCCTGCCGACGAATCTGCTCTTTGGTGATCGGATAAAAGGGGGCGATGTCCCCGTCAGGTCCGAAGGCGGTGCCATCGTTGCGAATCCATCGCGGGTTGCGGATCAGCGCGACTCGCTGCCCTAAACCTCCTTCAGGCGGCATCGGGCGGCGGCCTTGGCCGAATCCGCCCCGTTCGGGCGGCATCATTCCGTCATTGGGGCCGCCACGGGGAGGTGGCCCGCTCCGCCGTGCTCGCTCGATGAGTCCCCGGTCAATGTTCGCCATGACCTGTCGTTCGGAACTGGCGAGAAGCAGAGTGCCGAATCCGATCAGGGCGATGGCGACGACGAGGACATTCCAAGCGATCAGTCGGGCTCGAAACGTCTTCATCATCACTCGCGGCGCAGGGTGTACCCGAATCCATGCACGGTTTGGATCAGCTTTTCGTCGAACGGGGCGTCCACCTTCTTGCGCAGGGAAGTGATGTGGAAGTTGACCGTGTTTGGCAGGCTCTCCTCATTGTCCCAAACGCGCTCCAGGATGACTTCGCGGGTGAGGACGCGACCTTCGTTGCGCGCAAGCGCTTCCAGGAGGGTGTATTCGCGGGGCGTCAATGCGAGGCTTTTTCCGCCGCGAGAGGCGACCTGATTCACCGTATCGATCACGAGATCACCGATTTGGATGCGGCTGGATCGGTGAACTTTATCCCGCCTCACGAGCGCCTTCAACCGGGCGTGAAGCTCCTCGTATGCGAAGGGCTTGACCAAATAATAGTCCGCTCCAAACTCCAAACCCTTCACTCGATCCGGCACTTCGTCGCGTGCGGTGAGCATGAGGATTGCGATTCCCGATTTGGCGCGACGCAGGGCGTCGCAGACCGCGAGCCCATCCTTGCGGGGCATCATGATGTCAAGGATGACCACGTCGAGATCGTTGGTGAGCGCGAGGGCGAGGCCCTCTTCACCATCTGCCGCCGTCATGACACTGTAGCCCTCTCGAAGAAGGGCGCGCCACAACTGCTGACGGATCACGTCATCATCTTCGACAATCAGAATCTTCATCTCTGATCGCAGTGGACCTCATAAAGATTTGGAATTTGTGAGGTCGAGTTCAAAAGCGGAGTAATTCAATCTTCGATGAGTTCGTATCGCGTGTTGCGGCGTCGCGGCTCGTAGCCCGCATCTCGAATCAGCCGCTCGAACTCTTCTGAACTGAGAATGAATTTGTTGCCGGCCGCGCTGACCACATTTTCTTCGATCATCGTGCTGCCGAAGTCATTGGCGCCGTAGCCGAGTCCAAGCTGCGCGATTTTTGGACCCTGCGTGAGGATGGAGAGCTGGACATTGTCGAAGTTGTCCAAGAAGATGCGGCTGACGGCGACGGTGCGGAGATAGTCGAAGGCTGACGCCTTCTTGTCGACCGGAAGATTCGTCTCTTCGGGCTGGAAGCTCCAGGTCACAAATGCGCGGAAGGGATTGCACTCATCCTGCAGGTCGCGAATTCGGTTCAGATGCTCCACACGGTCGTCGAGAGTCTCAACATGGCCGAACATCATGCTGGCGGTGCTCCTCATGCCGAGTCCGCTGGCGACTCTCATGCACCGAAGCCATTCATCTGTTGTGTCCTTGTAGGGAGCGATGATCTTGCGGACGCGGTCCACCAGGATTTCGCCTCCCGCGCCGGGGATGGAGTGATGCCCGACCGCTTTGAGCCGCTGGAGAGTCTCCTCCAATGTCAGCTTGCTGATGTGCGCGACGTAGATGATCTCGGCGGGACTGAGGGCATGCAGGATGACGTTCGGAAACTTCTCCTTGATCATCGAAAAGACACGCTCAAACCACTCGATCTTGAGCTGTGGATTGAGTCCGCCCTGGAACAGGATTTCGACGCCGCCTTTGTCTACGGTGTCCTGAACCTTGGCAAGAATCTCCTCATCGCTGAGGGTGTAGCCCTCGGCGTGGTTGGGGACGCGGTAGAACGCGCAGAATTTGCAGCGCACCCAGCAGACGTTGGTGTAGTTCAGGATTCGGCCGATGATGTAGGTGACGACCTTGGGGTCCGTCCGCTGCTCGCGGCGGAAATTGGCAAGCGCCGCGAGTTCATTCATGTTCGGATGGTCGAACAGGAACCGGGCATCGTCCATGCTGATCCGCTGATTCGCGAAAACTTTGTCCGCGATGGATTCAATCGAAACCCCAGGAGCAATCACCGACGCCATTTGAATCTATTTTACGCCATCCTGTGGCTTGCTTTCATTTTTTGTTGAAAGTTGGGGCGAAGGGCAGGCGCAAAT
>JAEYWW010000159.1 GCA_023428805.1 Armatimonadota bacterium
AACATCGCCATCGCCGCCCCGATCTGACCAAGATTGCTGAGCCAGGCCGTCTTCTTGCCCGCCGCCTTTGCGCGGCCGAAGACCGGGAAGAGAATTCCCGCCAGAATCGCCAAGATTGCGATCACGACCAGGAGTTCAATCAATGTAAAAGCGCGGCGCAGACGCATCAGCGAATTCCCCTCACAAGAAACGACGTTTTTTGTCGTTAAATTCCATCGTTTTCCGCACAAATTCAGTATGCTCCAATTTCTTCTATGTCGAACTTCGCGCAGGACGCGGGCAATTTTGGCGCCGCGAAGAAATTCCGTCTGATCATTCGAGAACAAGGGCAAATCCGAGAAATGGGCGGCAACGAAATGTCGCTCGCCGTGGGCATCGTTGACAACATCATGATGCAGGCCCTCGACTCCAAGGCCAGCGACATCCACCTCCAGCCGGAACGCGATCAGCTCCGCATCCGATTCCGTCAGGATGGCATCCTGACCGACAACGGGCAGCTGCCGCCGGAACAGGCCACCAACGTTCTCGCCCGCTTGAAGCTCGCCTCCGGCATGAGGATCGACGAGCAGCGGGAGCCGCAGGACGGACGCATCGACATGGAATACAACGGACGCAAGCTCAGCGCCCGCGCCTCCTGCGTGCCCTGTCTCAACGGCGAAAAATTCGTCATGCGACTGCTTGATCCGCAGGCGATGAAGGTTGATCTGAACAGCCTGGGAATGCCTCCGGAAGTGCAGAACAAATGGGAGCGGGCGATCCAGGTTCCCTACGGAATGATTCTGGTCACGGGACCGACGGGTTCCGGTAAAACCTCCTCACTCTACGCCTCCCTCAACCGCCTCGACTCGAAGACACGCAACATCGTCACGGTCGAAGACCCGATTGAATACGAGTTTGAGAACAACATCGCGCAGGTTCAAGTCACCGAGCGAATGACCTTCCCCCGGGTCATCCGCGCCTTTCTCCGCCAGGACCCGGACGTCATGATGGTCGGTGAAATCCGCGATCCTGATTCACTCGCCATCGCGATTCAGGCCGCGCTCACCGGCCACTTGGTTCTCGCCACGCTCCACACCAACAACGCCCTCGAAGCGGTCAGCCGAATGATCGACATGGGCGCGGAGGACTATCTGGTCGGCGGCGTCATCACCGCGATCATGGCCCAGCGCCTTGTCCGCCGTCTTGATCCGGCCACCGCGCAGCCTGGGCGATACAGCCGTGAGGAATTGGAGGAGATCGGCATCACCGCCGAAGACATGCAGCGCGCCAAACTCATGTCTGCCGTTCCTGGGCCAAGCAACAACGGCACCGGATTCAAAGGACGCATCGGAATCTACGAGATCATCATGGGCGACCGCCTCATGAAGCAGGCCATCTCGCACCGCGCCCCCTATGAGGAGCTTCTGGAAATTGCTCGGCAGCAGAGCTTCCGGTCGATGATGGAGGACGGCAAGGAGAAGGTTCTTCAGGGGGTCACCACACCAGAGGAAGTCAAGAAGGCCGTCAGCATCCAGACGATGGATTGATTGTTCTTTTCGTCAAGCACGCCCTCCCTCGTATGCTTGGAGCGGTGTTAGAGGTGCAACTCCACGGACCGCTCCGCTTCAGCGGGGCCGTCGGATTCCCGCACTTTAGTGCGCAGTGGTTCAAAAGGGCGGCGCGAGCGATCGCGCACTCCAAAGGCGATTTGGAGTGCGGGCAGATATGACCGCTTTCACTTCCGCCGGAGGCGGCCTGTCGCTCTCAATCCAGAGCAACGAGGGCGGCTCCGCCGCAGGTGAAAGCGGCGATATCTCGCCGCACTCCATGACATGCCTCTTGTCGGAGTGCTCGACCTCGGTCGAGCTCTGGAGTGAGCACCTTGGTGCTCCTGCGCGATGGAGGGCCGAGCTCCCGAGAGGCCCTTGCCCCTCCCAGGCCGGAGACATCCGCTGCGGCACAAGATCATGCGCTAGCGGGTGAGTTCGACAAGGCGATCAGCCCAAATCCAGGGAGACTCGACGTCGGTGTGGCGGACGTAGACGCTGGCCTCGAGCCCGCCCAATCGCCTGGCCCAATCCTGCAGTTGCGCGTCGCTGTAGTCGGTCTTGCGGAGCCGCACGTAGAAGAAGCCCGACGTGTCGCGGATGACCGCGTCGGCCTCGTCCGTATCATCCGCCACCCATGCGACTCCGTGGCGGCGCAGAAGCCCCTCCGTCTCCGTCGTCTGCCAGGATGCGTGGCGAAACTCGATTGCGTAACAGGCCCTTGGTGCGGACGAGAAGAAGGCATCCAGCAGTTCGTAATTTGCCGCGAAGTTCGGTGGAAGCTGGATCAGCGTCGGTCCAAGCATGCCGACCCGCTCCAGCTTGGAAAGCGGCTTCAGAAATTCCTCCACGATGGGGATTGTTTCCGACTTGAGCCGTTTGAAATGCGTCACGCTCTGATGCATTTTCGGCGAAACCTGAAATTCGGGCGGGCACTCCTTGATGAGCTTGTCGGCAGTGGTTTCGGAGGGCATCTGCCGGAACATCCCGACGCCTTCGACGGTGGAATAGCGCGTCGCGTAGAAGCTGAGATACTTCGATTTCGCCAACTAGGGGGGGATAAAACATCCCCTCGCCCTGCCATTCCGGGTGCGAATACCCCGACATCCCGATCCGAATTCGCGCCATGCGGAAAGTGTTGCATAGCCCCACAACCTGAAGAACATTGTCCAGCTATGCTTTGAAGAATGGAACGAAAAATTCAGACAGCTCTGACTGTGATCTGCGGGCTCGCGCTGGCTGGATCGTGGCTTGAACTGCATCCCTGGCTGCCCTACATTGCGGTGGCGGCGGGATCGTGGTTTGCATTGAAATCGGCCTGGCAGGCCATTGCCGCTCGGGAGCTGGATGTCAATTTCCTGATGCTCGCCGCAGCGATCGGGTCGATCGCCGTGGGCCATGCGGTCGAAGCGGCAGTGCTGCTCTTTCTCTTCAGCCTCTCAAACACTCTGGAGACCTATGCGATGGGCCGCACAAAGTCAGCCATTGAATCGCTGGTGAAGCTCCGCCCGGAGACCGCGATCCTCGTGGATGAGGGAGGAGATCGAGAAGTGCTGGTTTCAGCGCTGAAGCCAGCCGATCTGGTTCGAGTGCGAGCGTTCGAGCAAATTCCCATTGATGGAGTGATCGAGCAGGGCACGACGTCCATCAACGAAGCGGCGATGACGGGAGAAGCCGCCCCCGTCTCGCACTCTGAAGGGGACAGAGTGCTGGCCGGAACTCAGAATCTGGACGGCATGATCTTGGTTCGAGCATCGGCCGCTGCGGGCGACACCACCCTTGACAAGATCGTGGACCTTGTGCGCGATGCTCAGGAAAACAAGGCGTCGGGCGAGCGAATCAGTCAATGGTTCGGGCAAAAGTACACTTTCTTCGTGCTGGGCGCGTTCGGAGTTTCGCTCCTTTTGCGCTGGCTCCTGGCGAAGGAACCATTCCAGTCAAACCTCTATTCTTCCCTGACCTTGCTGGTGGCGCTGTCTCCCTGCGCCATCGTCATCTCCGCACCCGCCGCATCTCTGAGCGCGCTCGCATGGGCGGCAAGAAACGGAATCCTCGTGCGCGGCGGGCTGCACGTGGAGATGGCGGGCAGGATTCAGGCTGTCTGCATGGACAAGACCGGAACTCTGACCACAGGCATCCCCCGCCTCAGCGAAATCTGCGTGTGCTCGGTCGAGGGTTCATGCCGGGAAGAGGAAGCCTGCTGGCAGTTGGGGGGTGCATTGTCGCCCGAGGCAAAGGAGGTGCTGCAGGCCGCGGCGGGAGCGGAGCAGCATTCCACTCATCCCCTTGCAGGGGCCATCGTCTCGGCGGCGAAAGAAGCGGGGCTGGACGTGCCCGACGCCTTCGACCATGTCGTGCATCCCGGATTGGGCGTCGAGGCGAAGATCGGCGGAGACCAGATTCGAATTGGACAGCGTCGATTCTTCGAGCAGACCGCCCCCCTCGACCCATTCTTCGCATCGCACGTGGAGGAGATTCAACGCAAGGGAATGACGGTTGCCATCCTCGAATATCGCGGCACAATGGCCGCGCTCGGCCTGCGCGATGCCCCGCGCTCGAATGCGTCGGAAGTGATTCGTGACCTTCACCATCTCGGAGTTTCGCAGATCACGATGATGACCGGCGACACTCGCCAAACGGCTGAAGCGGTCGCGGCCGAAGTCGGGCTCACCGACGTCCGCGCTGGGCTCATGCCCGCCGACAAGGAGCGGATCATTGGGGAAAGCGAGGATTCCGGATCGCGCACCATGATGATCGGCGACGGCGTCAACGATGCGCCGAGCCTCGCCCGAGCTTCTCTGGGCGTTGCAATGGGCGGCCTGGGATCGGATGTTGCGATGAACGCCGCAGATGTGGTGCTGATGCAGGACCGGCTAGAACGGGTTCCGCAATTCATCAAGCTCGGGCGCAAGACCAACGCCATCATCCGCGCAAATCTCTTCTTTGCGGGCGGAGTCATCGCCGCCCTCACCCTGGGATCAGTCATCTTGAGCTTCGCCGCGCCGCAATGGCATCGCTTCATCCTGCCTTTTGCCGTCGTGGGGCACGAAGGTTCCACCGTGCTTGTGATCCTCAACGGCCTCCGCCTCCTTCGCGGTCCCGAGCGATTCTAGCTCTGGCTCTCGCTCTGAAGGCGCTGCGTGGTGTCTGTCCCGGGGTCGAGTTCTGGGTTGAGCGCCTTGCGGAGGCTTGGGAGGAAGAGGACCGCTCCGCTTCAGCGGGGCCGTCGGATTCCCGCACTTCAATGCGCAGAGGTTCAACAGGGCAGCGCGCCGCCCATGCCAAAGCGCGACGCAAGCGATCGCGCACTCCATGGAGTGCGGTCAGAGATGACCGCTTTCACTTCCGCCGGAGG
>JAEYWW010000306.1 GCA_023428805.1 Armatimonadota bacterium
CATAGAACTTTGCGATGTTGCGAAGCAGGCGGTTCTGAACGAAGACGCCTCCGAAATGTCCGGTGTCCATCCAGAGTGTTTTGGGGTTCCCGAGCTGGTCGATCAAGAGCTGAGTGCAGTCGGGAGGGATGACCGTATCATGCTTTGCGCCAATCACGAAAGTTGGTCGAGGATCATCCTTGCGAAGAAATCGCCCCGGTTCGACAGGTGCAATTTCCTCACGCACTTTTTCGATTGTGTATCCCTTGCGCCGAAGGGAATCCCGCTGCTCAACGACGCGAGAACTGCGCCACAGAATCTGCGCCAGGTCCGATCCGCCAAGCATGAACGTGGCAGATTTGATCCTTTCGTCCGTTGCAAAGGTCATGATCGCGACGAGCGAGCCCAGGCTCGTGCCGCCGACGGAAATCGCGTCTCCTTTGAATTCCCTGCGGGTTTGAATCCAGTCGATGACTCTTCGCGTGTCCATGACGCTTTGGGTCATGGTGCCGACCAGCTTGTGGAGATCGGGCTGGATGGCGAGTTCGCCGGAGCGGTAGCCGGCCGGAGTGCGGTTGAGGTGATAGGGCAGGGGAGCGATCACCGCCGCGATGCCCCGATCATTGAGCATTTGAGCCAACCCTTCTTCAAGCCCTGTGTCGGTCGCGCCCCAGTAATGGAGGAGGATGACAACCGGAACCGGCGAAGATCGGAAGGGCACAAACGCCTTCATCGTATAGGAATCGTTGACCGGAATTCCGCTGGGAACCGCCGTTGTCATCGGCTGTTCGTAGGTTGCGCTGAATTCAGTTCGGGCGATTTCGTGCCAGTTTGCAAATTCCGTCTGGGGAACCGGGCCATCAATGGGCGGAATGACTTGCGCTGGGGGAGTGTCCTGAGCCAAGCTGAAAGATGCCATGGCCCCCGCCAGGAGAATCGCCGCCGTCCTCGCTCTCACTCTGAGCGGCTTGAGCCAAGCCCAGGCTCCCATCTCGCTGGAAGAGAGCATGCGCGTGGCTCTTGGCGCGGCGGGCCTCTCCACAGAATCCGCGAGGTTTGATCCGAGCATCCTTCCATTCTATCGCCAAGCGGAGTTCACCACGCCATTTTTTCAGGCCGCCCACGCAGATGTTTGGCGCACGCCATTCCTCATGCAGAACCACAGAAAGCAGTTGTACGTGTCGGTAGACCGGCCGATTGAGGTGATTTCTGTAGCGAGTCGGATGCTGGGGGACGGCACACGCCGCGAACTGTTGGGGAACCCGATTTCAGGTTCGCTCCAGCGGGCCTCTGCTTCTGATTCGTTTCCCCGCGCCCTTCAGCGGATGGAGAAGGCGGGACTCATCAAAGGGCAGATTCCCTCTCCTGACCGAGTGCCGCCCGAAGTTCAGAAAGCCGCCGCGCTGCTGATCGAGGCCTCCATGGATGCGGAGCCATACCGCAAGGCGGCGTTTGCTCAGATTCCGAATCTTGATGCAGAGTTTCGCCGCGAAACAAGCACTCTTCCTACGAGCGACGATCCCGAGGTTTACCAAAAGCTGCTCGCCTTCTATCGCAAAGTCGAGATGAACTACCTCTATGCGGCGGCGCAGGAGATTGCAGCGGCGTCGGTCGAAGCGCGGCGGATGATCGGAGTGGGCGGACGGTCCACCGACTATCTTTGGGAGGTTGAAACCGTGTGGGGCGTGATCCGGCTTTCGGGTCCAAATGCCAATGAGCACGACCTGGCGCCCACTTTCATCCAGATCGACACGGGGGGAGATGACACCTACATCAACCCCGCCAGCAATCGGACAAGCACCAACTGGATTTCAATCTGCATCGACACGGATGGCAACGACCACTACCTCTCCCATCCGGAACTCAAGAACAAGAAGATCACCGAGTGGCCTGATCGCATCCGCCACCGTGGACAGCCGGGACCGGCCAGCGCGGCTTTCGGCATCTCCGTCCTGGCTGATTCGACCGGCAATGACACCTACCGCACCGCGAGATCGGGGTTGGGATCAGCCGTTTTCGGGTGCGCGATGCTGCTGGATTCCGAAGGGGATGACATCTACGATTCCTACGCGGATTCGCAGGGTTTCGGCAAGTTTGGGATTGGATTCTTGGACGATGGAAAAGGGAATGACACCTACACTGCCTTCACTCAATCCCAGGGCTGCGGCCTCACTCGGGGCTCGGGAATTCTTGTGGACCGAGGCGGCAATGACACCTACCTCGCCAACGATCAAGTGATCGACTTTCCTTCGGCCCAGAGCCCAGAACACAACATCAACATGTCGCAGGGCGCGGGCTATGGTGTTCGCAGCGACTATCTGACGGGCCGAAGCCAGAGCGGCGGAATCGGAATCCTCTACGATGTTTCCGGCAACGACATCTACACCTGCGGAGTCTTCGGACAAGGTACGGGATATTGGGACGGAGTGGGCGCGCTCTGGGACGATGACGGAGACGATCAGTACAACGGAGTTTGGTACGTCCAGGGAGCATCCGCCCACTTCGGCATCGGATATCTGGAAGATCTCAAAGGGCGCGATGTCTACAAAGCGTCCATGAACATGGCGCAGGGAGCGGGGCACGATTTCGGCTTGGGAATGCTTGTGGATCGCAGCGGCGACGACGACTACACATCACCCAATCTCTCCCTCGGCGCAGGAAACGCCAACGGAATCGGGGTTTTTGTGGACATGATGGGGTCGGACAAATACAATGCGACCGGACTCTCCATCGGCCAGGCGAGCGAAGCACAGGCAGGCTCCCTCCGCGAGACCGCCTTCAGCCTCGGCCTCTTCATCGACCTCCAAGGAGTCGATGTTTACGCTCCCGGCAAGCCCTATGCTCAGAACGCGCAGAGAACCGTGAACTGGAGAATCAAGAACGAACTGCCGCGAGAAAGCCAATTGGGAGTTTTTTGGGATCGTTAGTTTGTTGAGTCGAAGACCGAACGGACAGGCACTTGATGGCCGGGGGAGATGATCTGCCAGGGCTCCTGTCGGCGGCGCTTTCTGCGGCGGTCGGTCTTCTGGGCCTCAATCGTGAGCACGGGAAGAGACTCCAACTGCGGATTCTCCACGGGAGATGATGGCTGCGGATCGGGCTGTGCGCTGGTGTGGACCAACTCGTCCTCCCAGCCTTTTTCGCTCAGGCGAGGCATCAGCGCCATTCTGGGACCGAGGATGTAGAAGCCAAGCGCGATCAATCCGGCCGGAATGATCGCGGTCAGAAGCAGCGTTCTGGTCAAGCGCCACCAAAGCTTCATGGATGGTCCAACCTCCTTCGCAGAGAGAAGCTATATTGTGAACCAGTTTTCCACCGAGTGAACATCCATGCCCGCGCAAGTGTACGAGGAAGTCTGGAATATCGAGTGTCAGGGATTGGAGCCGGTCGCTGTTCAGCCCGGTTCGCGCAACCCGTCATTTCCCCTCGTTCCCCTGAGACGCACTCCTCAACGCACAATGCGCCAGCTCCGACTGGTGGTTCTCGAGAACAGCTATTTTCGTGCCGAAATCTGCCCCGACCTCGGGGGGCGGCTGGCGGCTCTCTTCGACAAGCGCGTGGATCAGGTGATCCTCGCAAGGCCAGATTCTATTGCTCCCGTCCAAGGCGGCATCCGGGGAGTCGAATGGAATCACGGACTCCAGATCGCCGTCGAAGGCAGGCTGACCACGCTTGGCTCGGTCGATGTCCAGATCCGCGAGCCGGAAGAAGACGAACCCGCCGCCGCAATCTGCTTCGAGCGTGTTGTCGGCACGCCCTTGAGCTGGCATGCCTGCTGGAGCTTGGCCGAGGACGAGGCGGTGCTGCGTTTGGAAATCCAGCTCCTCAACCGCTCGCTTTTGCCCTGGAATGGAGATTGGGGGGTGAGATTGGGCGCATCCGATGGGCTGGTTGTCTTGAACGGAAACCAGCCTCACAGCGAGGGATATTTGAGCCTGTCTCCCCTGATGCCGACCGCGATCATGCCTCGGCGGACGAGCAGGCATCTGCTCGAAATTCATTCAGCCGCAGGAATTTCGGGAGCCGTTGTTTCACCTCTGCTGGCCGTCGGAACTGACGCGCAAACCTTGCAGATCGCTTCGGTCAAAACCCTCGCTTCGGTTGATTTTCGGCTCGAAACGGCTGACGGAGCCTTTGCGAGCGCGGTATTTCTTGCCCCGGACCATGTGCTCACCGCAGAGCTTCCCGCGCCTGTCGAGTCCTGGACAGCGACTTGCCAGGGTCAGGTGATCGCCTCCTTCCCGACTCCTGAGCCCGCGAAAACTTCCTTCTCCACCGCCGCCGAGGCATGGTTGAAGGAGGAAGGTGTCGAGGGTGAAGTTCAGGGGGCGATCCGAGATTGGCTGGCCGATCCGCTTCAGTCTTCCGTGCCCGAAATCCCACTCGTGATCGGTGCGGAGCATCTGCATTTCATGCTGCGGGCATTTGCGAACGCACGTCGGCAGGATTTTGCGGCCGCGATGGATGATCTTGATGACGCGCTTGGGTTCGCCGCGAATGATCCCCTGACCTGGTGGTTCAAGGCCGTTCTTCGTTCGCGCACCTCCCGGGAGGATGAGGAAAATCCCGAGCAGCTCAACGCGCATTTTCTTGCGCCTCTGGAGCCGTTGTTGAGAATTCAGAGCTTTCTGGATCAGGGAGCCGCCCAGGGACGGGAGCCGAATCCGCTGATGAAGCCGATTGCCGCTGATCCAGAAGTGTTGATGGATGCAGCGGAAATCCTGCTCTTATCAGGCATGAAGGAGCAGGCGACACTGCTTCTCGACGAAGTTCTGCGCCATCGCCCAATTCAGCGCGCGCACCTGGTTTTGGGCTGGCTCGCCCTGAGTCAGAAGACGATGGATTTCGAGGCCGCCCGCCATGCCCAATCCGCCGCAGAGATCGACCTGGAGCCGCCGTTCCCCAATCGTCCCTTTGAACTGACGGCCATCGCGGCCCTCCACCAGCGATTCCCTTCTTTCAAATTCGATCAGCTCCTGAAACTGCTCCCGGAGGCCAAAATCAGCTCCTGACGAGCGAAACCGTATCCTGGACCCCAAATTCGTCTCCTGACGAACAAAACCGCTTCCTGGATTGCACAATTGACTCCTGACGATCAGATCCGCTTCCTTGTGAACAAAATTTTGTCCTGCTGAAGAGGACAAAATTTTGTTGGGCAGGAAGCGATTTTGACGAGCAAAGTTTTGCTTGGGCTGAAAAGGAAAGCAATCAGGCCCCGCTTCTGTTGCGGAGCCTGGATGGGATGAGTGGAGGGTTCAAGCCTTGGGTTTCAGCTCGATCAGGATCGTTTTGTTGTCCGTCTTGCTCCATTTGAGCCCGGCGGCGGTTGTGACCACATCAAGAGCATATTTCAACGATGTGTTGATGAGAAAGGCATCAATCTTGTACGCAGGCACATTCTCCTTCACCTCGATCTTGATTCCTGTCTGCTTTTCGAATTCCTGGAAGACCGAGCGCATGTCTGTGAGCGAGAAGCGCGTTGTCAGCATCTTCTGAAGCTCATCGTCCGTGAGCTTGCCGAGCGGCTTCGGGGTGGCGGGAGCCGGCTTCTTTTCCGGCTGCGGATTCGGGTTCGGCTTGGCGACGGCCTTCTTCTTCATGTAGATGATGCCGTTCTGAGTCTCCGACTCAAGCCCGGAAAGGTCCAAGATAATCGCCAGAGCTTCATCAAATTCAACATCATTGAGGCTCAGATAGAGCATGTATCTGACATTTGGATCAAGCACGAAGCTCTTTTTGGCTTGGGTGAAAAGGTCGAACAGAACATCCCGGACATCCTTGCCCTTAGAAGAAATCGTGACGAGGCCAGAGTCCTGCTGGGTGCTGACTTCGGACCCGCTCTTGGCTTCTCCCGAAGTCTGCGCGGCGGCCCAAACGGGCGCCAGTGCGAAGAGTGCGATGAGGGGAAGGATGCGTTTCATGCTGGTTACTCCTGGTTAATTCGGGTTTACGGGACGTCCGCTGGCGTCATAGACGCGCACGCTGCCTCCCTGTGACTGGGGGCGCGCGGCTGGCGGAGCGGCGGGTTTGGATGCCGTCTTGGGGCTTGTGGATCGCCGGGGTGTCGCGCGGCTCGTTTTCGGCTTGGGGGACTGCTGCTTTGGGCGGGATTCGACAGGTTCTTGAACCTGCCTCTCCGCTTCGACCGGAGCCTCGGCGAAGATGGGGGCATCTCCGACCATCGGCATCGGCTCGCCGCGCATGGGTTCTTCAAAGTCGGCGATCACCGGGGTTGGGGTCGGCTTTGGCGCGCTTGACTTTGTATGCTCTTTCTCAATTGCGCGCCGACCGAGCAGCGCGGAGGGATCGCGCG
>JAEYWW010000322.1 GCA_023428805.1 Armatimonadota bacterium
CATCTAGGGAGTGCTCGACCTGGGTCGAGCTCTGCAGTGAGCACCTTGGTGTCTGTATTGCGGATGGAGAGAGTTTAGAGGAGGATTGGGAGCGAGCACGGCCTCGCGGGAGCTCGGCCCTCCATTGGCAGATTCCTTTGAGGGCCGAGTTCCACGAGGCTGGTTCCCCTCCCAAGCTGGAGGTTTCACGCCGAATCGCCGCCGGGAGAGTTGATCTTCATGCGATCGAGATATCAGCCTGATCCAAACAGAAAACTCATGCCCGGCTAGATATACTGCCAGGCAGCCTGCATGATCCCGATTCGCGACAATACGGAATCGCGTGAGACGCCCGTTGTGACTCTGACGCTGATCGGGTTGTGCGTGATCATCTATTTTTGGGATCGCGGTTTTCGTTTGATGGGCGGGCCGATCCTTTTCGCCGACCTCGGGATGAGGCCGACCGAAATCGTCTTCGCGCTCAAGGGCCAGGGCAACCCGACTGAGTTGGGAAAGGCCTTCACTCACCTTTTTCTCCACGGAAGCATCCTTCATCTGGCGATGAACCTCATCTTCCTCCAGGCGTTCGGGCCGACGGTGGAGCGCGCGGTGGGGGGCCTGCGGTTCGCGCTTTACTACCTGTTTTGGGGCGTGATGGCGGCGGGGGCGCACACGCTGGTGAATCCGCGCTCGGATTCTTATCTGGTGGGGGCGTCGGGCGCGATCGGAGGGGTGCTGGGAGCGTACTTTCTGCTCTACCCGGCCAACCGGATCACGATTTCGATTCTGCCGTTCTTCTGGTGGCGGTTCGACGTCCAGTCCGCGATCCTGCTCGGCATCTGGTTCGTCTTTCAAATCATCTTCCCGCAGGAGGGTGTGGCGAACTGGGCCCACGTCGGCGGGTTCGTAGCGGGCATGATGACGGTTCTGCTGATGGGAGGACGCAACAAAGTGCTGAAGCCGGAGGAGATCGCCCATGCCTAAAATCCCGATCTGGGTCTACGCCTCCGTCGCGCTGACCATCCTGCTGTCGGTCTACGGGCTTTCTTTGCGACATAAGGCGGAAGCAGGGAATCGAGCGGTTGGGTTGACGGCGGAAGCAGACGCCATTCAGCAGTTGGCCGATTTGAGCGGGGTTGGGTTTGCGGATGCCTTGACAGCTCTCAAGGCTTCGGGGCTGACGGCGGTGACCTTGCCGGAAGAAACGGTCAGCACTTTGGTGACTGATGACCGCATCAGTTTGAGCCGTGAGGGTGAGACGGTTTTGATATCCGGCCCTGACGATGAGTGCTTTCGCGTAGCCCAGGCCTTGGCATCAAGGGGAGCGAATCCAGACCAGTCCTTTCCGGGGAGCTCGAGCCGTGGTTCAACGCTCGTCGGGTTCAAAGTGTCAACTTCTCTGGTGCTCAATACTCCCATTGGGCTCAATCCCCAGACCGCCAAGACGATCAGCGCTCAGGGGCTTCCGATCATCGCCCGTCATGCCAACTATCCAGGGGCAAAACCCGAGTCCGTTCTCATGGCCCTGGAAGAATCCAAGAGGCTTGGCGCCATCGCGTTCCTCCCGATGGGGGACACCGTTCCCGGATTCAAAACCGAACTCGACGGCACGGTCAAGGCCATCGAATCCACCGGGCTCCAGTACATCACCGTCGAGTTCGGCAAAATGCCGGGCGACAGCCGAATCCGCACCGCGCTGCCGCTCCAGACCATCCGCATGCACTCCGTCCAAGGGGCGGAGATGGACAAGCTGACCCCGGGAGAGTTCAAAGAGCGATTCACCAAAGCCGCGCGCGAACGCCAGATTCACTGGCTGCTTCTGCGGCCCCAGAGCACGGCGAGCGACAAACCCCTTCAAGACTTCGCGGATCAGATTTTGACTCTCAACAAAGCCCTCCACAAGGAAGGTTTGGTCGTTAAGACGCCGCGACCATTCAACGATTACTCTGCCCCAAATTGGTATTGCGTGCTCATGGCGGCGGTCTCATTGCCGGTCTTGGCATGGCTGATTCTGCAGATGCCGGTCGCGCAGAAACTGCGCAATTTAGGGGTGATCTTCGTAGTGATTTATGCTATCGCCTGCTGGCAGCCTTCGGCAAGGGGCACCTACGGCCTCGCCGCTGCCATCGCCTTTCCGATCCTCGCTTACATCGACCTCCTGAGCAGTAAAAAAAGGAACCCTTTCCTGCAGTACGCGATCATGGCGGTGATCTCCATGGCGGGTGGACTGGTCATTGCATCAACTTTGATTGGACCTCAGTGGATGCTCCAAAACAAGCTCTTCGTCGGCCCGAAGCTCGCGCACTACGCCCCGATCCTCGTGGCCGCGTTGATGCTTCTCTCCGCCCAAATCGATCTCAAAGAGACGATGAAGAAGCCGCTTGTCTGGGGCACGACACTGGCATCATTCGCGATTCTGGCCGCCTTGTTCTTCATGCAGACCCGCCTCGGCAATGACAATCCCGCAGGAGTGAGCGGCATTGAACTCAAGCTTCGTGCGATCCTCGACAGCGTCCTCTACGTCCGTCCCCGCACCAAGGAATTTCTGATCGGCAATCCCGCTCTCCTGCTCGGACTCTTTCTCTGGTCCAAAGAAAAGAAGCTTTGGGG
>JAEYWW010000332.1 GCA_023428805.1 Armatimonadota bacterium
GCCCTCCATTGTGAACCCCAGGAGGGCCGAACTCCCGTGAGGCCGTGCCCGCTTTCAATCCTTTTCAAAATACTCTCCATCGCGCTAAAGCACCACGGTGCTCACTCCAGAGCTCGACCCAGGTCGAGCACTCCGAAAAGCTGCACCTCTGGAGAGGTGCACCACCCTGTGGCGGCTCATGTCATGGAGCGCGCCGAGATATCGCCGCTTTCCCTTGCGGCGGCCCCGCCCCCGCTGTTCTGGATCGAAGAGCGACAGGCCGCCTCCGGCGGAAGTGAAAGCGGTCATGCCTGCCCGCACTCCATGGAGTGTGCGATCATTCATGTCGAGCTTTGGCATGCGTGGTGCGCCGCGCTCTCAAGTGTGACTACGGACGAGTGCTACTTCGTGATGCGGACGTTGACCTGCTCGGCCCACCAATCCTTGACCGCGCCGCGCGTCACTCGATTGGTGCGTTGGCCGAGGGTGGACGCCTTCAGAAATTCTTCCAGGAACGAGCCGTTGCTCCTGGCGCCGCGGGCTGTCTGCGGGGTCAGGAAAGGTTCGACGCGAACACGGTCGAGCGTGGCGAGGAGTTTGAAGACTTCCAACCCCTCATCTTCCGAGAGCTGCCAGACAATCGGGCGGCGCTGCCCCGAGCCATCGGGATTCTCAAGTTTCACCCAGCCCTTGTTCGGATCGTCCGCATCAGCCGCAGAACAAGGGGCAAAGGCGGCATTGGCCTGGGCGTCCTCGTCGTAGGGGAAGACCAGATCAACCCCTCCTGTTGGGTTGAGTGAGAGGATGTTGAGATAGGCGTCCTGACTGCCGGTGTTCTTGACTTCAACTCGGAAGTACTCGCCTGAGCTGAACGCGATTTCGCCCCCCTCGGACTCCACTCCCGCCCGATCTCGGACGAAGCGTTTGGCTTCGGGGAAGTCTGGATCGGCTTCGACCTCGACGGGGACCAGGCGGAAGGAAACCTTGACACCCGTATTGGGCGCGGTATTTCGCATGGCATACAGGAACTGCCATCGCGCCTCCTGATTCAAAGCCGCCTGGAGAGTGCGGGCGGACTCGGGGGCCGCGAGGTCGATTTCGGGCATCGGCAGCGGGGTCCCGTCTTTGCGCATCATCCGGACTTTTCCGCTCGAAGCCGCGGGCTCAATCAGGACAGAGTAGTCGCCCTGCGGCATTGCGCGTCCATCCGACGCCACGTAGTCGAGGCTTGTGATGATGGGAAGGGATTTCAGCGAGCCTTCGACACCGGTCCATGCGGTCACGGTTTGCAGGCTCTGCGCGACGGCAACCTTCATTCCGTTGTCCGGTGCTGCGCGGCGCGTCTCGAAGATGCGGAGTCCAGCCGACTGCCTCAGCTCACCCATTTTCCCGTTGTCTTCGGCGGCGAGAGTCAGGGGTGATTCAAACGTGGAGGGATCGCCGACAGTTGCGGAAGCGATTTTCGTCTCAGGAGTTGGAGACGATGTTCCAGCTTTGTGAATCTCGACTTCGGAGCCTTCGGTCAATCCCTGGAAGCTCCCCGCTGGAGCATAGAGCGATCCCTGGCGGACAACCAGGGGAAGATAGGGCTCCGACGGTCGAATGTCGCCTCCCAGAAACTCCATGTCCAGTTGGCCCTCAATCATCGGCACCTGAAGCTTGTTCTGCTCTTTGACATGTTGGGAGGCGCGCTCGAAGAGCTCGCGGGCGGTGGTCTTCGGGCCGACTTCGGGGCTCGTGAGGGCCTTGACCATGCCGTAGGTGAAGGAGCCCATCGCATCACCCTTCGTCGTCTCGAAGGCGGGCTGGTCGCTGCGTGCGGCGGACATGACGACCAGCCGCGTGGATCTGCCCGGCGCGACCATGCCTCCCGATCTCTCCTGACCTCGGGCGCGGATGGCGGGCTGGGGGCGTTCGCCCTTCCAAAAATCGTTCGGGATGCGGCGCACCTTGGGGCCGCGTGAGATCGTGCCGCTATGGCAGCAGTCGAAGATGAGGGTGACGCTGGATGGCTTCTTGGCCATCAGCTTGTCGATGAATGAGCCCACCTCCTCGTCGAGAATCTGATTGTCGCCGCTCGGACTCAGATCGGCGGGGACGAGGGTTTCGTCGTATCCATCCGGCTCGTCGCCATCCTTGTCCGGCATTTGGTCTCCGTGCCCGGAATAGTGGAAGTAGACGATGTCCCCCTCCTGGGTGGCGTTGACGAGGTCTCCGAAGGAGCGGAGAAGACCCTCGCGGGTCGTCTCCGCCTCGGTTTTGCGAACGAGAATGTTCGCCGTCGGAAAGCCATACCGCTCGCTCTCGAGCGTCTTCTGCATCGCGTCCACATCAGCGGCGGTGTTGAGCTTGAGGCGCTCTTCCTGATACTGCACCCCGATCAGAAGGGCGCGCTTGACAGGCTCAGCCGGAGTCGAGGGAGCGAGGAGGGCGGCGGTGAGGATTCCAACGGCGATCATGGTCTTTACTTGGCCTTGATGGCTCCGGCGATGGCCTTGGCGGTGTCGAGTTTGCCGTAGCCCCAGTAGGGGTTCGGGGTGCCGCGCGTGTAGCGGTCCGACACTGCGGTTTCTTCGAGGATCTTGATGATCTTGTCAGCGGTCAGCTTGGGGTTTTTCTCCAGCATCAGGGCGACCACACCAGCCACGTAGGGGGTCGATGCGCTGGTGCCCTGCCAGGCGAGTCGGTCGCCATTCTCGGTCTGCATCAACACGTTGGGCTCGCCGTTGCCGTCCTTGCCCATGTCGCAGTCCTTCGCAAGTGCGGAGATCATGTACTGGCCGGGCGCGCTGAGGTTTGGCTTGATCAACCCATCCACGCGGGGGCCGGGAGAGCTGAAGTTGCTGACGCCGCCGAGCTGCAGATTCAGACTCGTTTTGCCGCCATCAAGATTGGTCCAGGTGTTGCGGGCCACGTAGGAGCCGACAGTCACCACGTTGAGCGCATTGCCCGGAGAACCGATCATGCTTTCGTCCACCGAACCCTTGGCGAAGCTGCTGTCTGAGCCGCGCGGTGCATAGAGGCGGATCGTGCCTTCCTTGACATTGGCTCCTGTGC
>JAEYWW010000033.1 GCA_023428805.1 Armatimonadota bacterium
CCGCAAATGAAAGCGGCGATATCTCGCCGCACTCCATGACGTGCGGCGACGGCAAGTTCCGACTGAAGTCCGCATCCCCACGCGATGAGCCCCATACTCTTTCCGTGACCCAAACTTCCGCGCAGGCCTGGTCGTTCAAAGCAGCGGCCGCCCCGGGGATCGCGGCAGTAAAGAAGAATTGGGCTCCGTTCATTGCCATTCAAGCAGTCGCCGCAGTCTTGGTCGTCCTCTACTACCAAAATGAAGGGCTGCGCAGAACCTGCGAGACATTAGTTCATTGGAAGCTGACGGGCGGATTCGGCTTCACGATTCTCGCGGGCTTCATCGCGGGAGGTGTGATTCCCGAGTTCGCCAAAATTGCGACTGGGCAGGTCAAGCGATTTGACGCGAACTGGCTTCGATCCGCGATCTTCACCGGGCTGGTCTATGCGATCATTGGGATCGAAGTCGATCTGCTCTACCGCGCGCAGTCCATCGTCTTCGGCGACGGAATTGACCTGGGAACGCTCTCCATCAAGACAGCGGTGGACATGTTCCTCTTCTCCCCGTTCCTCTCGATCCCGACCGCCGTTTCGCTCTTTGAATGGCGACGCCATCGCTTCAAGTTCAAGGCGCTGGTCAACGACTGGTCATGGACTTTCTATAAGAACAAGGTCATTCCCGCGCTCATCCCCTGCTGGGCGTTCTGGATTCCGATCCTCTACTGCACCTATGCGATGCCCGCGAACCTCCAGTTCAGCTACGCCATGCTCGCGGAAGCCGCCTGGAGCATCCTCTTCGTCTTCGTCGCCACCCGTGACCATTGAAACTTATGGGCTCAATTTGAGTACCTTTTGGGAATGGCGCTGGCGGACACGTTTCAATTGACCACCGACGAGCGGAATGAGATCCGCCGTTCGGTGGCGGATTCGAGCCGCCCGACCCTCACCTTTGTCATTCTGATTGTCTTGTCAACACTGATCGCCGGTTTGGGCCTCCAGGCGAACTCGACTGCAGTCGTCATCGGCGCGATGCTGGTCGCCCCTCTCATGGGGCCAATCTTCGGAGTCGCCATGGGGATCATCTCCCGGGGGCGTAACCTCACCCTCGGCTCGATTTTCTCCGAAATTCTGGGCGTTGTCCTCGTTGTGTTGCTCGGTTATCTGATTGGGAAGATGACTCCCTCATCCGGACTCACTGCCGAGGTGCTCTCCCGCACGCAGCCGACTATTCTGGACGTCGGGATCGCACTTTTCAGCGGCTTCGCGGGCGCGTTTGCGCTGTGCAACAAGCGGATCAGCGCCGCGTTGCCCGGCGTCGCAATCGCCACTGCCCTCGTTCCGCCACTCGCGTCCTGTGGCATCTGCCTCGCCGCGGACGAGATGCGGCGCGGAGCGGGATGCTTTCTGCTCTTCTTCGTCAACTTCCTCGCCATCGAACTCGCCGCGACGCTGGTCTTCTATATGTTCGGGCTCGCGACGCGGACCGAAGAGAAGGGTTGGCGACGACTCTTCAAGCAAGTGGGCTGGAATGCGCTGCTTCTGTTGGTCATGGGCGGCTTCCTGGCGCGATCTCTCTACCGAATCATCGAGGAGCAGCGGCTTCTGGTCGAGCTCCAGCGGGAACTCACGCAAACCACGAAGGAGATGCCCGGCGTCCAGATCAACGACGTCGAGTTCGCTGAGCGGGACGGAGTCTGCCGCGTGACCGCCGAGTTTCTGACTCCGAGAACAATCGAGCCGCCCGTCGTCTCCGATATCGAGGAGCGGCTGCGCCGCGAAGTCAAGCCAAATGTCCACCTAGTTGTGCGCTCGTTGATCTCCAGCGACAACGACCGGAGCGGCCCGGTCTATCTCACATCCGACGAGATGGAGAAGCGGTCGGCAGAGGCGAGTTCCGCCTCGCTTTCTCGCACGGTCTACGGTGCGCTGACCAAGGGGCTCGCCAACATTTCCGGCTCGCGCATCATCTCCCTCGATATGCCCGCCGACGACACAGAGGCGGGCACCCTCTACGCATCCATTTCGACGCCACGCACCCTCTCGCCAGAAGACGTCGCCAGACTGGAATCACAGATTCAGAGTGAATCTGGAAGGCCATTCAAGCTCGTCGTGCGCTCGATTCCAACCACCGAAGCCGACGCCACCCAGTTTCTCAACCAGCCTGAGAAGATTGATCCGCTCGACCCGAAGATGCGATCGCGGTTGGAATCCATCCTGAAACGGCGTCTCGGCACCGCCCAGCCCGGGTGCCGTCTCGTCAGCCTCGATGCCAGGCGGGATGCGGGGATGCTCCACCTTCGCGCATTCGCCCGCACCCCCGCCGTCATCACACCGGAAATGACTGCACTGATCGAAAATGATCTCCGAACGAATGTTTCCGCCAACATCCGATTAGTGGTCAGTTCGCAGGTCGAGGCGGACGCCTCGGCATCCGGTTGGCAGGGCTGAAGTCGTGGGGTGGGCACGATGGCGCGAGCCTGAAGCTGATGGAGCGTCATAGTGAGTGTGGATTCGGCATTGACGCTGATCCATCTTCCCTTCCTATGGCTTCCACGCTGACCTTTTCGGGCTTCCATGCCCTCGGCCTTCCGCCGCGCCTTCTCAAACGGCTCGACGGGCTGGGCTTCATCGAACCGACCCCGATCCAGGAGTCGGCGATCCCTGTTTTGCTCGATGGTCGAGACATCATCGGCATCGCCCAGACCGGAACCGGCAAAACCCTCGCCTTCGGTCTCCCCGTTCTTTCCAACCTCCAGCAGGGCCAAGTCGCCCTCATCCTCGCCCCCACGCGGGAACTGGCGCAACAGATTGAGGAGACATTCTTGAAGTTCAACGCGAACACCTGCCTGCTGGTGGGCGGCGCGCCGATGCCGCGTCAGGTGGCCCAGCTTCGGGAAAAGCCCGACATGATCATCGCCACCCCTGGACGGCTCGAAGATCATCTTCAGCAGAAGACGATCAACCTGCGCCGCGTCTCCATCGCGGTGCTGGACGAGGCGGACCGGATGCTCGACATGGGCTTCGCTCCCGCGATCAAGCGCATCATGGCCCAGGTTCCCCGCGAACGCCAGACGATGCTCTTTTCGGCCACGATGCCTGCAGAGATCGCCGCGCTGGCCGATCAATTCCTCTATCGCCCCGAGCGAGTCGAAGTCGCCCGAGCAGGGACCGCCGCTGAGACAGTGGCCCAGGAACTGATCTTCGTCGAACATGCCGACAAATCGCGGATGCTGGAGAACCTTCTGAGCGATCATAAGGGCACCGCACTCGTCTTCGCCCGCACCCGCTGGGGCGCGCGCAAGCTGGCGAAGGTTGTCCGCCGATTCGGCCACACCGCCGCCGAACTCCACTCCGACCGCACTCTCGCTCAGAGGCGAGATGCTCTCGATGGCTTCAAGAAGGGCTCTTACCGTGTCCTCGTCGCCACCGACATCGCCGCCCGTGGCATCGACGTGAAGGAGATCGGGCTGGTCGTCAACTACGACATCCCACAGAATCCCGAGGACTACGTGCACCGCATCGGTCGAACAGGCCGTGCAGGAGCGCAGGGCCTCGCCGTCACCCTCGCCACCCCGGATCAAAAGACTGAGATCAGGGACATCGAAAAGCTTCTGCAGTCTCCCCTCCCGCTCTCCAGCCGGTCGCTGAGCAACGTCGAGAAACTTGAGCCGAAACGAATCCAAGCTCCCAAGCCGGTTCCAGCCAGCTCGCCAAATCGACGGCGCCGACACACGGGCGGACGTTCTTCTT